>NZ_UGNW01000001.1:3205000-3302500 GCF_900452515.1 Legionella birminghamensis | reverse complement strand
GTGGCTGCGACTGTTTATTAAAAACACAGCACTCTGCCAATTCGTAAGAAGACGTATAGGGTGTGACGCCTGCCCGGTGCCGGAAGGTTAATTGATGGGGTTATCTTCGGAGAAGCTCTTGATCGAAGCCCCGGTAAACGGCGGCCGTAACTATAACGGTCCTAAGGTAGCGAAATTCCTTGTCGGGTAAGTTCCGACCTGCACGAATGGCGTAACGATGGCCACACTGTCTCCACCCGAGCCTCAGTGAAATTGAAATCGCGGTGAAGATGCCGTGTACCCGCGGCTAGACGGAAAGACCCCGTGAACCTTTACTACAGCTTTGCACTGGACTTTGATGATAACTGTGTAGGATAGGTGGGAGGCTAAGAAGTGCGGACGCCAGTTCGCATGGAGCCGACCTTGAAATACCACCCTGTTATTATTGAGGTTCTAACTTGGTCCAGTCATCCTGGACGAGGACAGTGTATGGTGGGTAGTTTGACTGGGGCGGTCTCCTCCCAAAGAGTAACGGAGGAGCACAAAGGTACCCTCGGTACGGTCGGACATCGTACCAAGAGTGTAAAGGCAAAAGGGTGCTTGACTGCGAGACGGACGTGTCGAGCAGGAACGAAAGTTGGTCTTAGTGATCCGGTGGTTCTGTATGGAAGGGCCATCGCTCAACGGATAAAAGGTACTCCGGGGATAACAGGCTGATACCGCCCAAGAGTTCATATCGACGGCGGTGTTTGGCACCTCGATGTCGGCTCATCACATCCTGGGGCTGAAGCAGGTCCCAAGGGTATGGCTGTTCGCCATTTAAAGTGGTACGCGAGCTGGGTTTAGAACGTCGTGAGACAGTTCGGTCCCTATCTGCCGTGGGCGTAGGAAAATTGAGAGGAGCTGCTCCTAGTACGAGAGGACCGGAGTGGACGAACCTCTGGTGTACCGGTTGTGACGCCAGTCGCATTGCCGGGTAGCTAAGTTCGGACGGGATAACCGCTGAAAGCATCTAAGCGGGAAGCCTCCCTCGAGATGAGTTTTCCCATGAAGCCCGTTGAAGACTACGACGTTGATAGGCGAGGTGTGGAAGCGCAGTAATGCGTGAAGCTAACTCGTACTAATTGGCTGATTGTCTTGACCATATAACCTGAGTTGTCTTGGGTTATATGGACAACAAAAGCATGTAGTGTGTAGAGATTGAATTCTCGATTGTATTTCGACTCTTTACCGGCCGAAGCCGGCTTCAGTGAAACGAAGCTGTGCCCAACGGTCAACCCGTTTTCCTGGCGACCATAGCGGTCTGGAACCACCTGACTCCATCTCGAACTCAGAAGTGAAACAGACCTGCGCCGATGATAGTGTGGAGTTTCTCCATGTGAAAGTAGGTCATCGCCAGGGTTTTATTTAGTAGCCATGAGATATGGTAAGAAGCACTCATTTGAGCAAGTGAGTGAAAATTGATAATGCTGGCGTAGCTCAGTTGGTAGAGCAACTGACTTGTAATCAGTAGGTCCTGGGTTCGATTCCTAGTGCCAGCACCATCTTAAATGAAGTCAAGTACATTCGAATGTACTTGACTTTAATAAATTCCTGAAAGAAAATGGCATTCTTTTTGGAGGGGTTCCCGAGCGGTCAAAGGGATCAGACTGTAAATCTGACGGCTCAGCCTTCGAAGGTTCGAATCCTTCCCCCTCCACCATTTTAAAAAAGAAAAAGCGGGTGTAGTTCAATGGTAGAACTTCAGCCTTCCAAGCTGATAGCGTGGGTTCGATTCCCATCACCCGCTCCAATTGAACTAATAAACAGGACCGAAAAGTCTGTGCTTTAAAAGCCCACATAGCTCAGGCGGTAGAGCACTTCCTTGGTAAGGAAGAGGTCGCTGGTTCGAGTCCAGTTGTGGGCACCATACAATTATCAACTTTCTATAGGGGAGATTTTCCGATGGCAAAGGAAAAGTTTGAGCGTAAAAAGCCACACGTAAACGTAGGTACAATTGGTCACGTTGACCATGGTAAAACAACGCTGACCGCAGCGATTACAACGATAATGGCCAAAAAATATGGCGGAACAGCCAAAGCCTATGATCAAATCGATGCAGCCCCTGAAGAGCGTGAGCGTGGAATTACAATTTCAACAGCACATGTTGAATACGAATCAGCGAACCGTCACTACGCGCACGTCGATTGTCCAGGACATGCGGACTATGTGAAAAATATGATCACTGGTGCTGCACAGATGGACGGCGCTATTCTGGTAGTATCAGCAGCTGACGGCCCAATGCCTCAAACTCGTGAGCACATCCTGTTATCACGTCAGGTTGGTGTACCGTACATTGTTGTATTTTTGAATAAAGCAGACATGGTCGATGATGCCGAGCTATTAGAGCTGGTTGAAATGGAAGTGCGTGATCTGCTGAGCAGCTATGAATTTCCAGGCGATGATATTCCAATTGTTGTTGGATCAGCGCTGAAAGCATTGGAAGGCGATACAAGTGACATCGGTGTCCCTGCGATTGAGAAACTGGTCGAAACAATGGACTCTTATATTCCAGAACCAGTTCGAAACATTGACAAGGCCTTCTTGCTGCCGATTGAAGACGTATTCTCAATCTCTGGCCGTGGAACAGTAGTAACTGGTCGTGTTGAAAGTGGAATTGTTAAAGTCGGTGAGGAAGTTGAGATTGTCGGAATCCGCGATACTCAAAAGACCACTTGCACTGGTGTTGAAATGTTCCGTAAATTGCTTGACGAAGGTCGTGCAGGGGACAACGTGGGTGTTCTGTTACGTGGAACGAAACGAGATGATGTTGAAAGAGGACAAGTACTGGCAAAACCTGGTACAATCAAGCCGCACACCAAGTTTGAAGCTGAAGTATACGTGCTTTCAAAAGACGAAGGTGGCCGTCATACTCCATTTTTCAATGGTTACCGTCCTCAGTTCTATTTCAGAACAACTGACGTAACTGGTTCTTGTGAACTGCCACAAGGTATTGAAATGGTAATGCCAGGCGACAACGTTCAAATGACTGTTAGTCTGCATTCACCCATCGCTATGGATGAAGGTTTGCGTTTCGCGATCCGCGAAGGTGGCCGAACTGTAGGTGCTGGTGTGGTTGCAAAAATTATCGAATAATAGTCTATAATGGTGTGAGGTTAAACCCTCACACCAAAATGAGTAAGGAGTTAGGCCAGTAGCTCAATTGGCAGAGCGGCGGTCTCCAAAACCGCAGGTTGGGGGTTCGATTCCCTCCTGGCCTGCCAACTACCAGAAAGTGTGATTGTGATGAAAACAAACTCAAGCGTTAAAGAAATTGTTTTATGGACAGGAATACTGTTAGTAACTATAGCAGCCTTTTTTTGTACCTATTACTATCCTGTTTCATCACCGATCAAAGTAATGATCTGGATTGGTTGGCTAGTTAGTATTTTCTTATTAGGTTTTTTTACCAACAAAGGACAGCAAGTTTTTGCATTCGCACAGGAAGCAAAAATTGAACTTCAAAAAGTAGTTTGGCCTACACGTCAAGAAACTGTGCAAACTACCTCAATAGTTATGATCATGGTTGCAGCAACTGGATTTATTCTTTGGGGAATTGATTCAATCATGATGTGGGCAATCGCAAAAATAACACATTTGGGCTGACAATAGTGGAAGAACATAAATCAAAACAGTGGTATGTAGTTCATGCCTATTCGGGCTATGAAAATTTTGTTATGCGGGAAATTAAAGCACGCGCTGAGCACCAGAATTTACAAGAAAAAATTGGCGAAGTCGTCGTACCCTCTGAAGAGGTTGTCGAAATGCGTGCCGGTCAAAAACGTAAAAGTACAAGAAAATTTTTTCCTGGTTATGTTCTCGTCCATATGGTTATGGAAGATGCCACATGGCATATGATTCGTGCTATACCTCGCGTTCTTGGGTTCCTGGGCGGTACAGTTAAAGGTGATATGAATCAAAAACCAACGCCAATCTCAGATAAAGAAGCCCAAGCCATTTTGCAAAGGGTTGAAGACGGCGTAACTAAACCAAGACCAAAAATATTGTTTGAGCCAGGTGAAGTCGTTAGGGTCAAAGAAGGGCCCTTTGTCGATTTCAACGGTGTCGTTGAAGAAGTTAATTATGAAAAGAACAAATTACGAGTTGCTGTTCTTATTTTTGGACGTTCAACGCCAGTGGAGCTCGAATTTAGCCAGGTTGAAAAAACCTGATGAAGTAAGACCGGGGAGCTTAATACTGAACTCAGTAAAAAGCGTTAACCCACTAAGGAGTAAATAATGGCAAAAAAAGTTGAAGCATATGTAAAATTGCAAATACCTGCTGGTAAAGCAAATCCAAGTCCGCCGGTTGGGCCTGCCTTAGGTCAGCGCGGTGTAAATATTATGGAATTTTGTAAAGCCTTTAATGCAGCTACACAAAATATGGAGCAAGGCTTGCCTACTCCCGTTGTGATCACTGTATACAGTGACCGTAGTTTCACATTCATAACAAAAACTCCACCAGCTGCTGTATTAATTAAGAAAGCTGCAGGCATTTCCAGCGGAAGCGGAAAACCCAATACTAACAAAGTTGGCCGACTAAATCGTCAACAACTTGAAGATATTGCCAAGACTAAAGATCCTGATTTGACTGCTGCCAGTTTAGATGCTGCTGTTCGTACTATTGCAGGTACTGCCAGAAGCATGGGTGTAGAAGTTGAAGGTGTGGAATAAGGGGACAGATCATGGCAAGTTTAAGTAAAAAAGTACAGCAAATTCGTGAAATTGTTAAACCTAACCACTATTATAGCGCTCAGGAAGCAATTGAAATATTAAAGAAATTCGCTAGTAAGAATTTTAGAGAGAGCGTTGACATCAGTGTTAACCTTGGAGTGGATCCAAGAAAATCTGATCAGGTTGTCAGAACGTCTACAAATCTACCTAAAGGTACTGGCAAAACTGTACGCGTTGCCGTATTTGCACAAGGCGATAATGCAACTAAAGCGAAGAATGCTGGTGCTGACATAGTCGGTTTTGAAGATTTGGCTGATAAGGTCAAAGCAGGCGAAATGAATTTTGACGTTGTAATTGCTACTCCCGATGCAATGCGTATTGTTGGACAGCTAGGTCAAATTCTTGGCCCCCGCGGATTAATGCCAAATCCAAAAGTAGGTACAGTGACTACAAATGTTGAAGCAGCAGTTTCTGATGCAAAGTCTGGCCAGGTCAGATACCGTACTGATAAAAATGGAATTATTCATTGTACAGTAGGTAAGCTTGATTTCAGCGCAGAAGACTTAATCGAAAATATTTCTGCATTAATTGTAGATCTTAGAAAAGCAAAACCTGCTTCATCAAAAGGCGTATATTTGAAGAAAATTACATTGTCTTCTACTATGGGACCTGGCCTATCTATTGATATTGCCTCGTTACCTGTGTAAAATACAACGCCCTTTTAAAAGCTTTCACGGCATAGACTTGGTTCAATGCCGTCGAAGACCGCAGGTGCGAGTGCTTAATACCCTGCGCAGACGGTGAACCGGCTCCGGGATTCTCTGAGACGGCCACCATAACTGTCAAATCAGTTGTATTGATTTGATCAACTTAGGAGGTCATTAACGTGACGATAACATTAGCTGCAAAAAAGGCCGTAGTCGACGAAGTAAGTGAAGTTGCTTCCAAAGCTATTTCGGCTGTTGTTGCCGATTATCGTGGTTTGACTGTTAATCAAATGACCCAATTGCGTTCCGAAGCACGTAAATCGAATGTGTATTTACGAGTTGTTCGAAATACATTAACTCGACGTGCTTTTGAAAAAACGGAATTTGCATGTCTGAACGACAAATTGGTTGGACCTTTATTTATCGCATTATCACTTGAAGCACCTAGTGATGCTGCTCGATTATTAAAGGACTTTGCCAAAACATTTGATAAGCTTGAAATCAAAGCATTATCTGTAGGTGGAAAAGTATACGGCGCTGAACATCTTGAAGCCGTTGCCAGCCTGCCGACACGTGATGAAGCATTAGCCAAGCTGATGTATGTGATGAAAGCACCAGTTGAGAAATTTGTACGTACGCTTGCAGAACCTCATGCCAAATTGGTTAGGACAATTGCTGCAATCAAAGATACAAAATAAACCACATTTATTAATTTATAACTTAGGAGCTAGTAATGGCTGTTTCAAAAAATGAGATCCTAGAGACAATCTCTAACATGACCGTGATGGAAATTGTAGACTTAATCGAAGAAATGGAGAAGAAATTCAACGTTTCTGCTGCTGCCGCTGCTGTAGCTGTTGCTGCGCCTGCTGCTGGTGGTGCTGCTGCTGTTGAAGAAAAGACTGAATTTGATGTTGTAATGACAAGCTTCGGTTCAAACAAAGTTGGCGTGATTAAAGTTATTCGTGGAATCACTGGTCTGGGTCTGAAAGAAGCGAAAGACCTTGTTGAAGGTGCACCTTCTACTGTTAAAGAAGCTGTATCGAAAGACGAAGCGGCTACTATCAAGAAAGAGCTTGAAGAAGCTGGTGCTTCAGTCGAAGTTAAGTAATACCATTGATTTGGTTTTAGATAACCCGGCCATGTTTACATGGCTGGGTTTATGCGTTTGATTATCTCAATAATTTTACAGAGGAACTACCATGGCAATTGCAGAAGCTCAACACTATTCACATGCTGAGAAAAAAAGATTTCGCAAGAGCTTTGGGAGGCAGTCTGACAAGATGGAAATTCCCAACCTTCTTGATATTCAGCTGAAATCATACACCGATTTTCTCGATGCCAATTCAAAAGCAAACATCCAACAGAAAACAGGGCTGCATGCAGCGTTTGCATCCGTATTTCCCATTGAAAGCTTTTCTGGAAATGCGCGTCTCGAATATGTTAGTTATAAATTAGGTGAGCCCGCCTTCGATGTTAAAGAATGCAAAATGCGAGGCTTAACCTATTCCGCTCCCTTACGAGTCAAGATTCGTCTTGTAGTTTTAGACAAAGATGCTTCCGGGGAACCCAAGCCTATCAAAGACATACGCGAACAAGATGTTTTTATGGGTGAAATTCCATTAATGACTGATGTAGGCACATTTGTTGTCAACGGCACTGAGCGGGTTGTCGTTTCCCAGTTACATCGTTCGCCAGGCGTAATTTTTGAACACGATCGCGGCAAAACACATTCTTCTGGAAAGTTACTTTATTCAGCGCGAATTATTCCTTATCGTGGTTCCTGGCTTGATTTCGAATTTGATCCTAAAGATTGCGTATTTGTTCGAATCGATCGCCGACGCAAATTACCTGTTACCATTCTATTGCGTGCTCTTGGATTTGAAGTAGAAGAAATACTATCTGAATTTTTTGAATCAACATTCTGTCAATTGCGGAATGGTGAGTTTCATATTGATCTCGTTCCATCAAGACTAAGGGGTGAAATCGCCTCCTTTGATATCAAACTCCCGGATACCGGTGAGGTGATCGTCGAACAAGGCCGTCGCATTACTGCTCGCCATATTAAATTAATGGAAAAGAGCAGTATGAAGGATTTAGTGGTTCCAAGAGATTATCTCATTGGAAAAACACTTGCAAAAAATGTAATCGATACCAGCACAGGCGAAATGCTTGCTCAGGCGAATGAGGAAGTTACTGATCAGCTGCTTGATCAATTGGCTGAACAAGGAATTCTTAGTTTCGAACTAATCTATACAAATGATCTTGACCACGGATCATATATTTCTGATACCTTAAAAATTGATCCGACAACCAGCCAATTAGAAGCGCTGGTTGAAATTTACCGTATGATGCGTCCTGGCGAGCCGCCAACTAAAGAAGCAGCCGAAGCCCTGTTCAAAAATTTATTCTTTGCGGAGGATCGTTACGATTTATCTGCAGTCGGACGAATGAAATTTAACCGACGTGTGGGCAGAAAAGAAGATACTGGTCCCGGTATCCTGACTAAAGAAGATATCTTATCGGTCATCAAGACATTGATTGATATTCGTAATGGTATAGGAATGGTTGACGATATCGACCATCTGGGTAACCGACGTGTTCGAAGTGTTGGTGAAATGGCTGAAAACCAATTCCGGGTAGGGCTGGTGCGTGTTGAACGCGCAGTGAAGGAACGTCTTAGTCTGGTTGAGTCTGAAAATCTGATGCCTCAGGATCTGATCAATGCCAAGCCTGTGTCAGCTGCAATCAAGGAGTTCTTCGGTTCAAGTCAGTTGTCTCAGTTCATGGATCAGGTCAATCCATTATCTGGTGTAACCCATAAGCGCCGTGTTTCAGCATTAGGCCCAGGTGGATTGACACGTGAAAGAGCTGGATTTGAGGTGCGCGACGTTCACACAACCCATTATGGCCGTGTATGTCCTATTGAGACACCTGAAGGTCCAAATATTGGTTTGATCAATTCATTGTCTGTATATGCCAGAACAAATGACTACGGGTTTATCGAAACACCATGCCGAAAAGTAATTGATGGGCGAGTAACTGATGACATTGAATACCTGTCTGCCATTGAAGAAGTTGATCAATACATTGCACAATCAAGTGTACCTGTAGATGAAAATGGTACAATCCTGGCTGATCTTGTTCCGTGCAGACATCAGAACGAGTTTTCGCTGACGACTCCTGACAAGATTAATTATATGGATGTCTCGCCAAAGCAAATCGTTTCAGTGGCTGCATCCCTTATCCCGTTTCTTGAACATGACGACGCGAACCGTGCATTGATGGGTTCAAACATGCAACGTCAGGCTGTTCCTACTCTACGATCAGAGAAACCATTAGTTGGAACCGGAATGGAAAGAACAGTTGCTTCCGATTCAGGAGTTTCTGTTGTCGCAAAACGGGGTGGGGTGATTGACCTGGTCGATGCTTCTCGTATTGTTGTCAGAGTGAATGATGATGAAACGACTGCTGGCGAAGCCGGTGTAGACATTTATAATCTGACCAAGTATTTCCGCTCAAATCAGGATACCTGTATTAATCAGCGGCCAATCGTTTCAAAAGGCGATCTTATCCAGAGAGGCGATATACTGGCTGATGGCCCATGTACTGATATGGGCGAACTGGCTTTAGGACAGAATCTGCTGGTGGCGTTTATGCCCTGGAACGGCTACAACTTCGAGGACTCTATTCTGATTTCAGAACGGATTGTCCAGGAAGATCGCTTTACTACAATCCACATTGAAGAACTAACTTGTATCGCACGGGATACCAAACTCGGAACAGAAGAAATCACTGCGGATATACCAAACGTAGGTGAATCAGCACTGGCAAGTCTGGATCAATCTGGGATTGTATATATCGGTGCTGAAGTAAGCGCTGGGGACATTCTTGTTGGAAAAGTGACACCGAAAGGTGAAACCCAATTAACACCGGAAGAAAAATTACTTCGAGCAATTTTCGGTGAGAAAGCCTCTGATGTGAAAGATTCTTCTCTGCGTGTACCTTCTGGAATGAATGGTACTGTTATTGATGTTCAGGTATTTACTCGTGATGGTTTAGAAAAGGACGACCGTGCCAAGAGTATCGAAGATGAGCATTTAGCGAGAGTTCGTAAAGATCTTATCGACGAACGCAGAATTCGTGAAGAAGATATTTATCATCGTATGTACAACCTGCTGATCGATAAAACTGCTACTGGCGGCCCTGGCAATGTAAAACCTGGAAAAGCAATTACTGAAGACTATTTGAATTCAGTCGCTCGGGAAAAATGGTTCGACATCCGTATTGATGACGATGTTGCCTCACAGCAGTTAGAGCAGTTGTCCAAGCAACTTGAGATGCTTGGTAAAGAGATGGAGAAACGCTTTAACGATAATCGTAAGAAAATTATCCAAGGAGATGATCTTGCTCCTGGCGTGCTAAAGATTGTTAAAGTCTATCTGGCTGTAAAACGACGTATTCAACCAGGTGATAAAATGGCTGGCCGTCATGGTAATAAAGGGGTAATTTCCATTGTTGTACCCGTTGAAGACATGCCTTACATGGCTGACGGTACTGCCGTAGATATAGTCCTCAACCCCTTAGGTGTACCTTCACGTATGAATATCGGACAGGTATTGGAAACCCACCTTGGCCTCGCCGCTAAAGGCTTGGGCGATCGAATTGCCAATCTGCTAGATGCAAATGAGCCAGTTGCCGAGGTGCGCGGGTTCCTTAACAAGATTTACAACCATGATAGTATGGAGAGGGTAAATCTGGATGCCTTGGACGACAACGAGGTTCGTATTCTTGCTGACAATCTGCGCGCTGGTGTTCCCATGGCAACGCCTGTATTTGATGGTGCCTCAGAAAAAGAAATTAAGGAAATGTTAGAGTTGGCTGGCTTACGTCCAGATGGAAAAACTATCCTTATTGACGGACGTACTGGTAAAGAATTCGACAATCCTGTTACTGTAGGCTATATGTATATGCTGAAGTTGAATCATCTTGTTGATGATAAGATGCACGCACGTTCAACAGGATCCTACAGTCTGGTTACACAGCAACCATTAGGCGGTAAAGCTCAATTTGGTGGACAGCGATTCGGAGAGATGGAAGTATGGGCTCTGGAGGCATATGGTGCTGCGTACACCTTGCAGGAAATGCTGACTGTTAAGTCGGATGACGTCGGTGGACGAACCAAGATTTATAAGAATATTGTTGATGGGGATCATCGCATGGATCCTGGAATGCCGGAATCATTCAATGTTTTACTAAAAGAAATTCGTGCATTAGGTATAGATATAGAATTGGACCACGATTAATGAAAAGTCGTACTCATTCTCACTAATAATTTTTTTGGAGACATAGACTTGGCTGATCTAAGCAACAACCCGATAAGAAAACCACCAGTAATGAGTGATCTGCTTGGTATTCTCAAACAACAGGGACAGAGTGAAGAGTTTGATGCGATTAAAATCGCATTAGCTTCACCTGATCTGATTCGTTCATGGTCCTATGGAGAGGTCAAAAAGCCTGAGACAATTAACTATCGTACCTTTAAACCTGAGCGCGATGGTTTATTTTGTGCCAAAACATTCGGACCTGTGAAGGATTATGAATGCCTTTGCGGAAAATATAAGCGATTAAAGCACCGTGGCGTCATCTGTGAAAAATGCGGTGTTGAACTTGCTTTAGCAAAAGTCCGACGGGAGCGTATGGGGCATATCGAGTTAGCGAGCCCTGTTGCCCATATATGGTTTCTTAAATCATTACCCTCCAGGATTGGTCTACTTCTTGATATGACCCTACGCGATATTGAAAGAGTACTTTATTTTGAAGCCTTTGTCGTTGTTGAGCCTGGCATGACTGAACTTGAGCGCGGCCAACTTCTCAATGATGAAACATACCTCGAAGCCATGGAAGAATATGGCGATGAATTTGACGCTCGGATGGGCGCTGAAGCAATACGTGATTTACTCCGCCAGATTGACCTGGAGGAAGAAATTAAAACTCTCCGTGAAGAATTACCAACAACCAATTCAGAAACTAAGATTAAGAAAATTACCAAGCGGTTAAAACTGCTGGAAGCATTTTATGAATCAGGCAATAAGCCGGAATGGATGATTATGGATGTACTTCCCGTTCTGCCGCCTGACCTGCGTCCTCTGGTCCCTTTGGATGGTGGTCGTTTCGCAACCTCTGATTTAAACGATTTATACCGGCGTGTTATCAACCGAAATAATCGTCTGAAGCGCCTGCTGGATCTTAATGCCCCTGACATTATTGTCCGTAACGAAAAACGCATGCTGCAGGAGTCTGTGGATGCATTGCTCGACAATGGTAGACGCGGACGTGCAATCACTGGGACCAATAAGCGCCCTCTGAAATCACTTGCCGATATGATTAAAGGTAAGCAAGGCCGTTTCCGTCAAAATCTGCTCGGTAAGCGTGTTGACTATTCAGGCCGTTCAGTAATCGTCGTGGGACCCACTTTGAGGCTGCATCAGTGTGGCTTGCCAAAGAAAATGGCTTTAGAGCTGTTCAAACCATTCATTTTTAGCAAACTAGAGTTCCGTGGACTTGCGACAACGATTAAAGCTGCCAAAAAGATGGTGGAGCGCGAAGAACCGGTCGTATGGGACATTTTGGATGATGTAATCCGCGAGCATCCTATTCTTCTTAACCGCGCACCTACATTGCACCGCTTGGGTATTCAGGCATTTGAACCGGTTTTGATTGAAGGTAAAGCGATTCAGTTGCACCCGTTGGTCTGTACGGCTTATAACGCTGACTTTGACGGTGACCAGATGGCTGTTCATGTGCCCCTGACCCTCGAGGCCCAGCTTGAAGCGCGTTCGTTAATGATGTCAACCAATAACATCTTGTCCCCTGCAAGCGGCGAGCCGATTATTGTTCCCAGCCAGGACGTTGTCCTCGGTCTTTATTATTTGACTCGTGAACGTCTGAATGCCAAAGGTGAAGGCAAAATTTTTGCCAGCCCACAGGATGCCCAGAACTTTTATGAGGCGGGTTATGTAGAAATTCATGCCAAGGTGAAAATTCGCATGCCCTCAGAAGAGAAAGAGGGAGAGTACCAACTGGTTGATACTACTGTCGGGCGTGCAATTCTTTCCGACATATTACCAAAAGGGATGTCATTTACTGTAATTAACAGACCAATGACCAAGAAAGCCATTTCGAAAGTGGTTGATACCTGTTACCGGAAATTTGGTTTAAAAGAGACCGTAATTTTTGCTGACCAGTTAATGTATACCGGGTTCAAATATGCAACCCGTGCAGGCGCCTCTATCGGTATTGAAGATATGGAGATACCGGAGGATAAAGCCGCAATCATTGAGCAGGCCGATAATGAGGTTCGTGAAATTGAATCACAATTCCGTTCAGGTCTGGTAACCAATGGCGAGCGTTATAACAAAGTAATCGACATCTGGTCTCGGACCAATGAAATGGTTGCCAAATCGATGATGGCAAGAATCGCCACCGAAGAAGTGACTGACAGAGAGGGCAATAAAGTACGGCAGGAATCATTTAACCCTATCTTTATGATGGCCGACTCCGGAGCGCGGGGTTCTGCTGCACAGATTAGACAGCTGGCCGGTATGCGGGGTTTGATGGCAGCGCCTGACGGCTCGATTATTGAAACACCTATTACAGCGAATTTCCGTGAAGGTCTAAACGTATTCCAGTACTTTATTTCTACCCACGGTGCTCGTAAAGGTCTAGCGGATACTGCATTGAAAACAGCAAACTCTGGTTATCTGACCAGACGTCTGGTTGACGTTGCACAGGACGTGGTAATTACTGAAATCGACTGCGGAACCGAGAATGGTATTCTGATGCAGCCTCTGATTGAAGGGGGCGATATTGTAGAGCCTTTGCATGAGCGCGTTTTGGGACGTGTCGTTGCGAAAGATGTGTACATCCCCAATCAGGATGATGCCATCGTTACTGCCGGAACACTGTTAGATGAGGATTGGGTCGAGAGTCTGGAACGATATGGTATTGATCAGGTGCTGGTACGTTCACCAATCACTTGTGAGACCCGTTTTGGCCTGTGCGCAAAATGTTACGGCCGTGATTTGGCTCGCGGCCATCTGGTTAACACTGGTGAAGCAGTTGGAATTATTGCAGCCCAGTCAATCGGAGAGCCAGGTACTCAGCTCACCATGCGGACATTCCACATCGGGGGAGCTGCATCGAGGGCAACTGCTGCAAATAATATTCAAATCAAAAATAAAGGGGTTATCAGGCTCCATAACATTAAAACTGTAACGCATGAAAATGGAAATCTCGTTGCCGTTTCGCGTTCAGGTGAGGTATCTATCGTTGATAGCTTTGGCCGCGAGCGTGAACGTTATAAGCTTCCATACGGTGCCGTACTGACAGTTCATGACAATATGTCTGTAGAAGCTGGTGAAGTTATTGCAAGCTGGGATCCGCATACGCATCCGGTTATTTCTGAAGTGAGCGGACGTTTGAAGTTCATTGACCTAATTGAAGGTTTAACAATGAATCGTCAAACCGATGAGTTAACGGGATTAAGTAATATTGTAGTTATCGACGCTAAACAGAGAAGTGCTGCGGGACGTGATTTACGCCCCATGGTGAAACTGGTCTCCGATGACGGCGAGGAGATATATCTTGCTGGTACAAACGTTCCTGCGCAATATTATCTGCCTGTAGATGCGATTATTAACTTTGAAGATGGCAGTCTGGTAGGGGTAGGGGATGTTATTGCGCGTATACCTCAGGAGCGTTCGAAAACGCGTGACATCACCGGGGGTCTGCCACGCGTTGCTGACTTGTTTGAGGCCCGAAAACCGAAAGATGCGGCTGTAATGGCTGAAACATCTGGTCTGGTTAATTTTGGTAAGGAAACAAAAGGGAAACGCCGCTTGATTATCACTGCCTCTGAGAATAATTTCCATGAGGAATTGATACCTAAATGGCGTCATATTTCCGTCTTCGAAGGTGAGCATGTTGAGCGTGGGGAAGTAATCGCTGAGGGTCCCTTGAACCCGCATGATATCCTGCGCTTACTGGGTGTTGGTGCTCTGGCTAATTACATTGTCAACGAAGTACAGGATGTTTATCGCTTACAAGGCGTTAAGATCAATGATAAGCATATTGAAACAATTGTTAGACAAATGCTTCGTAAACGCGTTATAACTTTTGCTGGCGATTCTAAATTCCTCGTAGGTGAGCAGGTTGAAGAAAGCATCATGCTGCAGGAAAATGACAAATTGCAGGCAGAGGGTAAACAAGTTGCAATGGGAATCCCAATTCTATTGGGTATAACCAAGGCATCATTAGCAACTGAATCTTTCATTTCGGCTGCATCATTCCAGGAAACAACGCGTGTGTTGACTGAAGCTGCTGTTAGTGGAAAAGTGGACGATTTAAGAGGCTTGAAAGAAAACGTGATGGTTGGGCGGCTGATTCCAGCAGGAACAGGATATGCTTATCATCAAAGCCGCAAGGCAAAGCGTGCAAGAGCTGCAGGTTCTGAGCACATATCGCATACGGTAACTGCAAGTGATGTGGAGCATGCATTGAGTGAAGCACTTAATGCTGACAACCACGATCATTGATTCATGATTGCGTTCCAACAGATTTAAACTTGACAAATCTGTTGGAACTGTAATAGAATCCGGCCTCCTTATGCATACGAAATCACTATAAAAGAGATAGTTCGGAGTTAATAATAAATGGCTACTATTAATCAGTTAGTAAGAAAGCCTCGAGTGGACGCTAAAAAGAAGAGTAACGTCCCAGCTTTGGAATCATGTCCACAGCGCAGAGGTGTTTGTACACGTGTTTACACAACCACACCTAAAAAGCCTAACTCAGCTATGCGTAAGGTGGCTCGTGTTCGATTGACTAACGGCTTTGAAGTGACTTCCTACATTGGTGGAGAAGGGCACAATTTACAGGAACACTCTGTTGTTCTAATTCGCGGCGGCCGGGTTAAAGACTTACCTGGTGTTCGTTATCACACAGTACGTGGCAGCCTTGATACATCAGGAGTTAATGATCGTAAGCAAGGTCGTTCCAAATATGGAACTAAAAAGCCAAAAGATAAAAAATAATCTGATTGTAGGAATTTGACATGCCAAGAAGAAGAGAAGTCCCCAAACGCGAAATTCTGCCTGATCCAAAGCATCATAGCGAGTTGCTGGCAAAATTTATCAACGTGCTAATGATCAGCGGCAAAAAATCTATCGCTGAAAAGATTATCTATGACGCGCTAGATGTATTGCATGATCGTGTTAAGAAAACTCGCAAGAGCGACGATGAATCTGGTGATGCTGGAAGTACAGGCGGCTCAGCAACCGTGCTGCAGTATTTTGAACAAGCACTGGATAATGTCCGTCCAAGCGTAGAAGTACGCTCACGACGCGTTGGTGGAGCTACCTACCAGGTTCCAGTCGAAGTTCGTACTGACAGAAGTATTGCCTTGGGTATGCGCTGGATTGTTCAGGCAGCCAGATCGCGCGGTGAGAAAGGTATGATGCAGCGCTTGGCGGGTGAATTGCTGGATGCGTTTGAGAACAAAGGTTCAGCAGTTAAGAAACGCGAGGACACGCATAGAATGGCTAAAGCAAACCAGGCCTTTGCTCATTTCCGCTGGAATTAATAGGGAGATAAAGCCGTGTCTACTCCATTAGAACTTTACAGAAATATCGGCATTGCCGCACATGTTGATGCCGGTAAAACTACCACGACAGAACGTGTCCTGTTTTATACGGGTATGTCCCATAAAATGGGTGAAGTACATGATGGTGCAGCAACGATGGACTGGATGGTTCAGGAGCAAGAGCGCGGTATTACAATTACCTCAGCTGCGACAACATGTTACTGGGAGGGAATGGATAAACAGTTCCCAAGACATCGTATCAATATCATTGATACCCCAGGCCACGTTGACTTCATGATTGAAGTAGAGCGTTCCCTGCGTGTTCTTGACGGTGCTATCGTTGTATTCGATGCGGTTTCCGGTGTTGAACCACAGTCAGAAACAGTGTGGAGACAGTCTGATAAATATGGAGTCCCACGAATCGTTTTTGTAAACAAAATGGATAGAATGGGTGCCAACTTTCTTCGTGTGGTTTCCCAGATTAAGCAACGGCTTGGATCAAACCCCGTAGTGCTTCAATTGCCAATCGGTTCAGAAGATGCTTTCAAGGGGGTAGTTGACCTTGTTAAAATGAAGGCAATCCACTGGGATGAAGAAAGCAAGGGAATGACCTTTGCCTATCAGAATATCCCAAGTGAAATGCTTGAACAGTGCGAAGAGTATCGAGCCTTAATTGTTGAAGCTGCAGCAGAAGCCTGTGAAGATCTGATGGAAAAATATCTTGAGGGTACTGAGCTTACTGAGGCCGAAATAAAGCAAGCAATACGCCAAAGAACAATTAGCAATGAAATTGTCCCAGTATTTTGCGGATCAGCCTTCAAGAACAAAGGCGTGCAGGCAGTTCTTGATGGAGTAGTTGATTATTTGCCTTCGCCAATTGATATTCCCGACATTAAAGGGGTAGATGAAGACGGTAATGAGTTGCATCGTAAAACATCCTATGATGAGCCCTTCTCTGCCCTGGCATTCAAGATTGCGACTGATCCATTCGTTGGTACACTGACCTATTTCCGTGCCTATTCGGGTGTATTAAAAAGCGGTGATACCATATATAATCCGGTGAAAGGCAAAAAGGAGCGAATTGGTCGTCTGTTACAGATGCATGCTAATTCGAGAGAAGAGATTAAAGAAGTTAAAGCTGGGGATATTGCAGCAGCGGTTGGCCTTAAAACAGTCACAACAGGTGATACTCTTTGCGATGTTGATCATATTGTTACCTTGGAAAGGATGGATTTTCCTGACCCGGTTATTGCCGTCGCTGTGGAGCCAAGAACCAAAGCAGACCAGGAAAAAATGTCCATCGCTTTGGGCAAACTCGCACAGGAAGATCCTTCATTTCGTGTTCATACCGATGAAGAGTCCGGGCAGACTATTATCCAGGGAATGGGTGAATTGCATCTCGAAATTATTGTTGATCGTATGAAACGTGAGTTTAATGTGGAAGCCAATGTTGGCAAACCGCAAGTGGCATACCGTGAAACAATTAAAGCGACTGTTGAGCAAGAAGGTAAGTTTGTTCGTCAGTCAGGTGGTAGAGGTCAATACGGCCATGTATGGCTTAAGATCGAGCCACAGAAACCAGGTGCTGGCTATGAATTCGTTAATGCAATTGTAGGTGGTGTTATTCCTAAAGAATATATCCCTGCGGTGGATAAAGGAATTCAAGAGCAACTTCAAAATGGTGTTATTGCTGGTTATCCTGTAGTCGATGTCAAAGTCACACTTTTTGATGGTTCATTCCATGAGGTGGATTCGAGTGAAATGGCATTTAAAATTGCTGGTTCTCTTGGCTTTAAGCAAGGTGCGCAAAAAGCAAAGCCAGTGCTGCTTGAACCAATCATGAGTGTGGAGGTTGTAACCCCCGAAGAATACATGGGGGATGTCATGGGAGACTTGAACCGCCGTCGAGGAATGGTTCAAGGTATGGAAGACTCTCCTGCTGGAAAGGTAATTCGTGCGGAAGTTCCATTAGCAGAAATGTTTGGGTATGCCACAGATGTGCGTTCCGCCACACAAGGTCGAGCTACCTATTCAATGGAGTTCGCTAAGTATGCGGAAGCACCAACGAATATTGCTGAAGCGATTATTAAGAAACAATAAAAGTTAATGAGGTTATTTAAAAATGGCGAAGGAAAAGTTTGAGCGAAAGAAGCCGCACGTAAACGTAGGCACAATTGGTCACGTTGACCATGGTAAAACAACGCTGACCGCAGCGATTACAACGATAATGGCCAAAAAATATGGCGGAACAGCCAAAGCCTATGATCAAATCGACGCCGCTCCAGAAGAGCGTGAGCGTGGAATTACAATTTCAACAGCACATGTTGAATACGAATCAGCGAACCGTCACTATGCGCACGTCGATTGTCCAGGACATGCGGACTATGTGAAAAATATGATCACTGGTGCTGCACAGATGGACGGCGCTATTCTGGTAGTATCAGCAGCTGACGGCCCAATGCCTCAAACTCGTGAACACATCCTGTTATCACGTCAGGTTGGTGTACCGTACATTGTTGTATTTTTGAATAAAGCAGACATGGTCGATGATGCCGAGCTATTAGAGCTGGTTGAAATGGAAGTGCGTGATCTGCTGAGCAGCTATGAATTTCCAGGCGATGATATTCCAATTGTTGTTGGATCAGCGCTGAAAGCATTGGAAGGCGATACAAGTGACATCGGTGTCCCTGCGATTGAGAAACTGGTCGAAACAATGGACTCCTATATTCCTGAACCAGTTCGAAACATTGACAAGGCCTTCTTGCTGCCGATTGAAGACGTATTCTCAATCTCTGGCCGTGGAACAGTAGTAACTGGCCGTGTTGAAAGCGGAATTGTTAAAGTAGGTGAGGAAGTTGAGATTGTTGGAATCCGCGATACTCAAAAGACCACTTGTACTGGTGTTGAAATGTTCCGTAAATTGCTTGACGAAGGTCGTGCAGGGGACAACGTGGGTGTTCTGCTACGTGGAACGAAACGAGATGATGTTGAAAGAGGACAAGTACTGGCAAAACCTGGTACAATCAAGCCGCACACCAAGTTTGAAGCTGAAGTATACGTGCTTTCAAAAGACGAAGGTGGCCGTCATACTCCATTTTTCAATGGTTACCGTCCTCAGTTCTATTTCAGAACAACTGACGTAACTGGTTCTTGTGAACTGCCACAAGGTATTGAAATGGTAATGCCAGGCGACAACGTTCAAATGACTGTTAGTCTGCATTCACCCATCGCTATGGATGAAGGTTTGCGTTTCGCGATCCGCGAAGGTGGTCGTACTGTTGGTGCCGGTGTAGTGGCTAAAATCATCGAGTGAGAAAAATGAGTAATCAAAATATTAAAATTCGTTTAAAATCGTTTGACCATCGTTTGATTGATTCGTCAACACGTGAAATAGTAGAAACGGCAAAACGTACTGGCGCGCAAATTCGCGGGCCAATACCTCTGCCTATTAAGAAAGAGAAATTTACAGTACTGATTTCTCCACATGTCAACAAGGATGCTCGAGATCAGTATGAATTACGCACCCATAAACGCCTGGTTGTAATAGTGCACCCAACTGAAAAAACAGTAGATGCATTAATGAAGCTGGACTTGGCTGCTGGTGTCGATGTTCAGATAAGTCTGGATGACGAATAAACGTTTCCAGACATGAATACTAACGAGGTATTACAATGATAGGGTTAATTGGCAGAAAAGTTGGTATGACGCGTATCTTCACTGAAGAAGGACAATCAATTCCTGTTTCAGTAATTGAAGTTGCTCCAAATCGTGTATCTCAACTTAAAACGCTTGAAACAGACGGTTATGTGGCTGTACAAATCACTGGCGGTGAAAAGAAAGCCAGCCGAGTTAATAAGCCGCTTACTGGTCATTTTGCAAAAGCTCAAATTGAAGCTGGTGATATGATTGGTGAATTCCGTGTTTCTTCACTGGATGGCATGACTGCAGGACAGACAATTACAGTCGCCGACATTTTTTCCGCTGGCCAATACGTAGATGTAACAGGTACATCGAAGGGTAAAGGTTTTGCCGGATGTGTTAAGCGTCATAATTTTAGGACACAAGATGCTACTCATGGTAACTCAGTATCGCATCGTGTTCCTGGTTCAATTGGTCAAAACCAGACTCCAGGCCGTGTATTCAAAGGCAAGAAAATGGCTGGCCATTTGGGTAATGTAAGAACTACTACTCAAAATCTTGAGCTGGTTAGAGTTGATACTGAAAGAAATCTACTGTTGATAAAGGGTGCTATACCTGGATTCCCTGGAGCCAGAGTCGAAGTACGACCCGCAGTTAAGAAGAAGACAGGGGATCAATAATGGAACTTATTACAAAAGATACTAACACTTCACTAAGTGTCAACGAACAAGTGTTCGATTATAACTACAACGAAGGTTTGATACATCAAGCTGTAGTTACCTTTATGAATAATGCTCGTAGTGGTAACAGTGCTCAGAAGACCCGTTCCGAAGTTCGCGGTGGAGGCAAAAAGCCCTGGCGTCAAAAAGGTACTGGCCGTGCACGAGCTGGAACTATTCGTAGTCCAATTTGGCGTTCTGGAGGCGTGACCTTTGCTTCCAAAAAACGTGATTACAGCCAAAAGCTTAACAAAAAAATGTATAAGCGTGCGATAAGAAGTATTCTGTCTGAGCTTATTCGAAATGATAACTTGATTGTCGTTAGTGACTTTCAATGCAGTTCTAGTAAAACGAAAGACTTTATTGCAAAAATGAAAACCTTTGATTTATCAAATGCACTCATTGTTATGCATGAAGTTAGCGAGAATGAATACCTCGGTTCACGCAATCTGATTGATTTTGATATTTGCGATGTCGCTTCCGTTGATCCTGTAAGCTTACTGCGTTTTGAAAAAGTACTAATTACTGGTGAAGCACTTAAAAGTCTTGAGGAGCTGCTACAATGAACGCAGAACGTATACTAATGGTATTAAGAGAGCCGCACACATCTGAAAAAACGACAGTGATGGCTGAAAAATACAAGCAATTTACTTTCAAAGTTCTAAAAACTGCAACCAAAAGTGAAATTAAAAGAGCAGTAGAACAATTGTTTAATGTTAAAGTCAAAAATGTCTCAGTAATGAACGTTAAAGGAAAAACTAAGCGTTTCCGTCAATTAGCTGGTAAGAGAAGTGATTGGAAAAAAGCGTTTGTTTCTTTACATGAAAACTATGATATTGATTTTAGCGTAAAAGAATAAGGTAGACGACGATGGCATTATTAAAATCAAAACCAACGTCACCCGGAAAACGCGGTGAATTAAAGGTTGTACACCATCATATTCATAAGGGACAACCTCATGCTGCTCTTGTTGAAAAGTTAAACAAAACTGGTGGTAGAAACAACCAGGGGCGCATTACTGTTCGACATATTGGTGGCGGCGTACGCAGCAAGTATCGTATAATCGACTTTAAACGTAACAAAGATGGAATTGAAGCACGGGTTGAGCGCATCGAATATGATCCAAATCGTTCTGCTTTAATTGCATTACTTGTTTACAAAGACGGTGAACGGCGGTACATTATTGCACCTGCTCATTTAGAAGCAGGAGCGACGGTAGTTAGTGGTGAAGATTCTCCAATCAGTGTAGGTAATGCTTTGCCATTACGAAACATTCCAGTAGGTACTACTATCCACTGTGTTGAATTAAAACCTGGAAAAGGTGCTCAGTTATTACGAAGTGCTGGATGTGGTGGTCAGATAGTTGCAAAGGAAGGCGCCTACGCTACGTTAAAATTGCGCTCAGGTGAAATGCGAAAAGTACTTACTGCTTGTCGTGCAGTTATTGGAGAAGTGAGCAACAGTGAGCATAGTCTTCGAGCTTTAGGGAAGGCAGGAGCGAAACGTTGGCGTGGAATCCGTCCAACTGTACGAGGTGTTGCAATGAACCCTGTTGATCACCCACATGGTGGTGGTGAGGGGCGTACATCTGGTGGAAGACATCCTGTGACTCCATGGGGCGTGCCGACAAAAGGTTATAAGACACGCAGTAATAAACGAACTGATAGATTTATTGTCAGATCTCGTAAAAAGAAATAATTAGCTAAGAGGATATTAACGTGCCACGCTCGATTAGAAAGGGTCCACACATTGATCCACACCTGCTTAAAAAAGTTGCAGCAGCGATAGAAGCAAAAACCAAAAGACCAATTAAAACCTGGTCTCGGCGCTCTACTATTACTCCTGACATGATCGATTTAACTATCGCAGTTCATAATGGTAAAGATCATGTTCCAGTGTTCATCACTGATAATATGGTTGGCCATAAGTTGGGCGAATTCGCTATGACCCGTACATTTAAAGGCCATTCTGGTGACAGAAAGGCTAAAGGTAAGTAAGAGGCAATGATGGAAGTTACAGCAAAATTAAGAAATGCGCCCCTTTCTGCACAGAAAGCACGGTTGGTCGCAGACATGATTCGTAAAGTAAGCGTCTCTAAGGCACTTGATATTTTACGTTTTACACCAAAAAAAGGGGCGTTTCTGATGCTCAAACTTTTGGAATCAGCCATTGCGAATGCAGAAAACAATAATGGTGCAGATATCGATGAATTGCATGTTGGCGTCGTATGTGTCGACGAAGCATCCACACTGAAGCGTATTAGAGCTCGTGCCAAAGGACGTGAGAATCGTATATCCAAACGTACTTGCCACATTACAATTAAAGTATCTGACGAGGTATAACAGAATGGGACAAAAAGTAAATCCTATTGGTATCCGTTTGGGCATAGTAAAAAGCTGGAATTCCAAATGGTATGCTAGCAAAAATTACGCACAACTCCTGAATGAAGATATTAATTTAAGAAAAGATCTGAAAAAGAAGTTGTATGCTGCTGCAATTAGCCGTATTCAAATCGAAAGACCAGCTAATAATGCCGTAGTTACCATTCACACAGCAAGACCAGGTATTCTTATTGGCAAAAAAGGTGGTGGTATCGAAGGACTGCGCAGTGAAATCTCTTCAAAATTAGGTGTTCCTGTTCATTTGAACATTGAAGAAGTGAAAAAGCCAGAATTGGATTCTACTCTGGTTGCCGAAGGAATTGCTCAACAGCTTGAACAACGTGTTATGTTCAGAAGAGCAATGAAAAGAGCAGTTACTTCCGCAATGAAATCAGGTGCTAAAGGAATTAAAATTTGTGTCAGCGGTCGACTTGGCGGCGCTGAGATTGCTCGAAGCGAATGGTATCGCGAAGGACGTGTTCCGCTGCATACATTCCGTGCTGACATTGATTATGGTACTGCTGAAGCAAAAACTACTTACGGTATCATCGGTGTTAAGGTTTGGATCTTTAAGGGAGAAATTCTTCCCCAAAAGAATCGTAACGCTGACAGCAGTAAATGAGTGAGGATTTATAATCATGCTACAGCCAAAACGTACTAAATATCGAAAACAAATGAAAGGCCGTAACCGCGGTCTCGCCCAACGTGGATCCAATGTTAGTTTTGGAGAGTTTGGCTTAAAAGCGGTTGAACGCGGTCGTTTGACAGCGCGACAAATCGAAGCTGCTCGTCGTGCTATGACTCGACATATTAAACGGGGCGGAAAAATTTGGATCCGTGTTTTCCCTGATAAACCTATTACACAGAAGCCGCTCGAAGTTCGACAAGGTAAAGGTAAAGGTAGTGTTGAATATTGGGTCGCCCAAATCCAACCAGGTAAAATCTTGTTTGAAATGGAAGGCGTTAGCAGAGAGCTGGCTTTAGAAGCTTTCAACTTGGCCAAAGCAAAATTACCTTTTAAGGTAATGTTTGAAGAACGTAAGGTGATGTAATGAAAACTTTGAATGAATTGAGAAACTTATCAACTCAGGAATTAAGTGAAGAATTACTTCAATTAAGAAAAGAGCAATTCAATCTGCGCATGAAAAGAGCCAGTGGATCTCTTGATAAATCACACCTGGTTGGTCTTGTTAGAAAGACAATTGCTAGAGTAAAAACAGTTATGACTGAAAAGGTTGGAAAGAGTCATGTCGAATAGTGAATCAAATGCAAGAATGATGGTTGGTCGTGTTGTCAGTGACAAAATGCAGAAAACCATTGTTGTATTAGTTGAACGAACAGTTAAGCATCCTAAGTATGGTAAGATCATGAAGCGAAGAACAAAACTCCATGCTCATGATGAGAAACAGGTTTGCAAAATTGGCGATACTGTCAGAATTAGAGAGACAAGACCTCTTTCTAAGACTAAATGCTGGGAATTAGTTGAAGTTGTTTCCTGATTCACATGCAATGACTTTTAAAATTCCAATTAGGCTGGTATAATCAGCAGCCTTTTTCTGGTCGAAATTAGAGCTGGAGAGTAGAATGATACAAATGCAGACAGTGCTCGATGTAGCTGATAATAGCGGAGCGCGCAAGGTAATGTGTATCAAAGTGCTTGGTGGTTCCCATCGTCGATATGCTCGCGTTGGAGATGTCATCAAAGTTAGCATTAAAGATGCAATACCTAGAAGTAAAGTAAAGAAGGGTGCGGTGATGAAGGCTGTTGTTGTTAGAACCAGCCAAGGCGTCCGCCGTGATGATGGCTCATTAATACGTTTTGATGGCAATGCTGCAGTGCTATTAAACAATCAAAATGAACCTATTGGGACTCGTATATTTGGTCCAGTAACACGCGAATTGAGAGAGCGATTCATGAAAATCATCTCTCTTGCAGCTGAAGTATTGTAAGAGGGATAAATTATGAAGCGCATCCGATCAGGCGATACGGTAATTGTTATCACTGGTAAGAGTAAAGGCCATATTGGCAAAGTAAAAAAGGTTTCAGGTGAAGCCGTTGTGGTTGAAGGGGCAAACATGATCAAAAGACATGTCAAGCCGAACCCGCAGATTAATCAGCCAGGCGGCATAGTATCAACAGAGGCACCATTTAATATCTCTAATGTAGCTATGTACAATCCTCAAACCAGAAAGGCTGACAAAGTTGGTTTCAAATTCATCGATAAGAATGGCAAGAACCAAAAGGTCAGATATTTTAAATCAAACAATGAATTAGTAGACGTTGTTTAGTCAGGGTGATTGAAATGGCAAGACTTAAAGAGTACTACAGATCAAATGTAGTCGAAATGTTAATGAAGAAATTCGGCTATAAAAGTGTAATGGAAGTTCCAAAACTCCTTAAAATCACAGTTAATATGGGAGTTGGAGAAGCTGTTGGCGATAAGAAAATTATGAATCATGCAGTCGAAGACATGACTCTGATTACCGGCCAGAAACCAGTTATCACTAAAGCGAAAAAATCAATCGCTGGTTTCAAAATTCGTGAAGGCTGGCCAATCGGTTGCAAAGTGACTCTGCGCAAAGAAAAAATGTATGAATTCCTTGATCGCTTAATCACCATTACCTTACCACGCGTAAGAGACTTTCGTGGTCTCAATCCCAAATCATTTGATGGAACCGGAAATTACAGCTTGGGTATCCATGAGCAAATCGTGTTCCCTGAAATTGATTTCGACAAAACTGATGGAATCCGTGGTTTAGATATTTGTATTACTACAAGTGCTAAAACGAATGAGGAAGCAAGGGCGCTGCTTGAAGCATTCAACTTGCCATTAAAAGATAGAGACAAACATTAAGAAGGGTATTTACTGTGGCCAAAAGATCAATGCTCGAACGAGAAAAAAAGCGTTCAAAGCTAGTAAATAAATATAAAGAAAAGCGTAATGAGCTCAAAGTTCTGATAAAATCGTCTGACGATTTTGAAGTTATTATGAAAGCGCAAGCTCAATTAGCTAAACTTCCAGTTAATTCAAATCCGGTCAGACATAGCAAACGTTGTCAGCAATGCGGACGTCCTCATGCTGTCTACCGTAAATTTGGCTTGTGCAGGATTTGTCTGCGTCAACAATTAGTTGCTGGAAACGTCACCGGTGGTAGAAAGTCCAGCTGGTAAACAAAGGTTCTATGGAGAATAAGTGTGAGTATGCATGATCCTATTGCTGACATGTTGACGAGAATAAGAAACGGTCAACTGGCTAAGCATCCGAGTGTTACCCTCAACTCGTCCAGGTTGAAGGAAGAAATCGCTCGTGTATTAAAAGAGGAAGGTTATGTTCTTGATTATTCAGTTCAAGCACAAGAAAATAATCACAAAACTCTTACAATTAACTTAAAATATTATCACGGTCGTCCTGTCATTGAGCGTATCCTACGTATCAGTAGACCAGGATTACGCGTGTACAAGCCTTTTAATGAGTTGTCTGCAATACCTGGTTTTGGTATAGCAATTTTATCAACTTCGAAAGGCGTAATGACTCACATCGCTGCCAAGAACAATAGAGTCGGTGGTGAAGTGCTTTGTGAAGTGGCTTAAGTTGCGAGGAATAATATGTCAAGAGTAGCAAAAGCTCCGATACAGTTACCTGCAAACGTAGAGCTAACTTTATCAAAAAATGAAATGACCGTTAAAGGTCCAAAAGGTGTGCTGACACAGCATTTAAACAAGCTGGTTGCGATTGGCCGGGATGAAGCTAAAATTACGTTTAGCCCTGCATCAAATGATCCTAATGCCTGGGCTCAGGCCGGTACCGTTCGAGCGCTGTTAAACAATATGGTAAAAGGTGTAACTGAAGGGTTTTCCGTTACCCTCGAACTGGTTGGTGTTGGATACAGAGCACAAGCAAGCGGCAAAGCTGTCAGTTTATCACTTGGTTTTTCTCATCCTATCGAATATGAATTGCCAGCTGGTGTCAGTGTCGAAACTCCAAATAATACGACTATCGTTATTAAAGGAATCGACAAGCAATTATTAGGTCAAGTAGCTTCTGAAATTCGTGCATTCAGACCGCCAGAACCTTACAAAGGTAAAGGTGTAAAATATGCTGGCGAAAATATTGCGCGTAAAGAAGCCAAGAAAAAGTAGGGTTTAAATTATGAGTAAGATTAATGCACGTGCAAGACGCGGAGCCAAAACTAAAGCAAGACAAAAGCATTGCGGTCGTCCACGCCTGGTGGTTTATCGCAGTACTACACATATCTATGCTCAGATTATAGTGCCCGGTAAAGATGGTGATCGCGTAGTGGTTTCTTGTTCCACAGTAGATAAAGAAGCGAAAGGTTCTATCAAAGGTACTAAAGTTGAGCAGGCTACATTAGTTGGCAAATTACTTGGTGAACGAGCTAAAGCACATCAAATTACCGATGTTGCCTTTGACCGCGCAGGGTATAAATATCATGGCCGCATAAAGGCACTTGCTGATGGTGCCCGTGAAGCTGGTTTGAATTTTTAAGGAACAGTGATGGCATTTGAAGAATCCAAAATGACTGAAGGGTATCAAGAGAAACTAGTCTCTGTGACCCGAACAGCAAAAGTTGTAAAAGGCGGACGAGTGTTTGGTTTCGCCGTACTTGTCGTCATTGGTGATGGCAAAGGTAAAGTAGGCTATGGCCGTGGTAAAGCTCGTGAGGTGCCAATTGCAATTCAGAAGGCGATGGAGCAGGCTCGTAAGAATATGACTTACATTCCATTGGCTGGAAATACGATCCACCATGAGATTACCTGGAGCTATGGCGCTTCCAAAGTATTCATGAAGCCAGCCAGTGAAGGTACTGGAATTATTGCTGGTGGTGCAATGCGAGCTGTTCTTGAGGTACTGGGTGTTCAGAACATTCTTGCTAAAAGCATCGGTTCTACAAACCCAAGCAATATCGTCAGGGCCACTATTGGTGCTTTGTCAAATATTGGTACTCCAGATTATGTAGCTGCTAAGCGCGGTAAAACTGTTGAAGAAGTGATGGCAGGCTAATCATGAGCAAAAAAATAAAGATTACTTTAGTAAAAAGTACAATTGGAAGAAAGCCTAAACACATCGAAATTGCCAGGCAATTAGGTTTAGGTAAAATGAACAGTTCTGTTATTCACCAGGATATTCCAGCGATTCGCGGTCTTGTGAATACAATTCACTACATGTTGCATGTAGAGGAGTGTGCTTGATGAAATTAAATACTATATCTCCTGATCCTGGTTCAAAGCGTCCGAAGCAACGGCTGGGCCGTGGTATCGGTTCTGGTCTGGGTAAAACCAGTGGTAAAGGGCACAAAGGTCAAAAGGCACGTGCTGGCGGATACCACAAAATTAACTTTGAAGGCGGTCAAATGCCAATTCAAAGACGTTTGCCCAAAATGGGGTTCAAGTCACGCATCGGCAAATACAATGATCAGATTACCCTGAGTGAACTGGCTTCGATACAAGAAGAAGTCATTGACATGGATACATTACGACGTCATAGACTGATTAATACCGCTGTCAAACAGGTCAAGGTCATTCTTTCTGGTGAGATTAATGTTGCAGTCAAACTTCAAGGGATTCCTGTTACAAAGGGCGCCCGTGCAATGATTGAACAAGCTGGTGGAAGTATAGAAGACTAATTATGAAAAACCGGAAGCAAATTGCAGGTCAATCCAAAAATGGATTGACCGAATTAAAAGCCAGATTATTTTTTGTTATTCTTGGGATCCTCGTGTATCGTCTCGGTGCTCATATACCAGTACCTGGATTGGATCCGCAGAAGCTTGCTAATTTCTTTGGCGAGCAGCAAAATACAATCTTTGGACTATTTAATATGTTTTCTGGTGGGGCATTATCCCGGGTAACAGTATTTGCTATCGGTATCATGCCTTATATTTCTGCATCGATTATAATTCAGCTTTTTTCAGTGGTCACACCCAAACTTGAGCAATTGAAAAAAGAAGGCGAGCAGGGACGGCGAAAAATCAATCAGTATACACGCTACCTGACATTGGTTTTATCAATATTCCAATCATTAGGTATGGCACGCTGGCTGGCAGGACAGCACATTGCCTTGCATGCAGATTTTTCATTTTATTTTACAGCTGTAGTTACTTTGGTAACCGGCACAATGTTTTTAATGTGGCTTGGTGAGCAAATCACTGAAAAAGGTGTGGGTAACGGTATTTCGCTTATCATCTTTTCAGGAATTGTTTCCAGTATGCCTCATGCGATTGCTTCTGTCTTCCAACAGGTTAAAGAAGGACAAATGCAAGCCTTAAGTCTGATTCTGATTGCACTGATTGTTGTATGTGTTACAGGATTTGTCGTGTTTATGGAACGTGCTCAAAGGCGTATCAGGGTGAATTATGCTCAGCGGACGCAGGGCAGAAAAGTATATGCAGCACAAACCAGCCATTTGCCCCTTAAGATCAATATGTCTGGTGTGATTCCTCCCATTTTTGCATCTAGCATCATACTGCTGCCAGCAACGCTTGCACAGTTCTTTGCTAAGGGTAAAGGGATGGATTGGTTAGCTGATATCGGGATGGCTTTGTCACCTGGACAACCTTTATACCTGATTGTTTATGCAGTGGCAATTCTGTTCTTTGCCTTTTTCTATGCGGCTTTAGTGTTTAATCCTAAAGATACTGCAGATAATTTGAAAAAGTCAGGCGCTTATATTCCAGGTATACGGCCTGGTGAGCAAACGACAAGATATATTGATTCGGTGATGACGCGGTTGACATTAATTGGCGCTATTTACCTTGTACTGGTATGCTTACTGCCACAGATTTTAATGTACACCTGGCATGTGCCCTTCTATTTTGGCGGAACTTCACTTTTAATCATCGTTGTTGTGATTATGGACTTTGTTGCCCAGGTTCAGGCACACTTAATGACCCAACAATATGATTCTTTGATGAAAAAGGCCAATTTTAAAGGTACTAAATTACCCGGTCTTTTATGATTATTACTCGGAGTTATGAATGAAAGTTAGAGCATCAGTTAAGCGTATTTGCCGTAACTGCAAAATTATTAAGCGTCATGGTAATGTCAAAGTAATTTGTAAAGATGCCAGACATAAACAAAAGCAAGGATAATCTTGCTTGATTTTAATCCAATATAATAGTATTCTTCTGTCCCTTTCCGGCAGAGCAAAGTAAACATACGGAGAAATTAATGGCTCGTATTGCAGGTGTAAATATACCAGATAATAAACATATAGTGATTGCACTGACATCAATCTATGGTATAGGTAGAACAACTTCTAAGCATTTATGTAAAACAGTGGGTATTGAAGAATCCACAAAAGTATTTCAGATTCCTGAAGAAAAACTGGAAGCATTACGTACAGAAATCGCTAAAATGACTGTAGAAGGTGACCTGCGTCGAGTTGTTTCCATGAATATCAAACGATTGATGGATCTTGGTTGTTATCGAGGACTAAGACACAGACGTGGACTTCCTCTGCGCGGACAACGAACTAAAACCAATGCCAGAACCCGTAAAGGTCGACGCAAAGGTACAAGTAATTAATAATTCAGGATAGTAAGATGGCTACAAATAAAGCTAAGCAACAAAAGACAAGAAAAAAAGTAAAACGTGTCGTTTCTGATGGTATCGTTCACGTTCATGCTTCTTTTAATAACACTATCGTGACCTTTACCGACCGACAAGGTAATGCACTGTGCTGGGCCACTTCAGGCGGTTCTGGTTTCAGGGGTTCACGAAAGAGTACTCCTTATGCAGCACAGGTCGCTACTGAGCGTGCTTCTGCTGTTGCAAAAGAATATGGTATGAAGTCGGTTGCAGTATTCGTTCATGGTCCTGGTCCAGGACGTGAGTCAACTATTCGAGAGTTGATTTCTCAGGATTTCAAGATTGTTGAAATTACTGATGTAACGGGTATTCCCCATAACGGGTGTAAACCTCCCAAGAAACGTCGCGTATAAGATCCAGGAGTAACTAATGGCAAGAAAATTAGGCCCAAAGTGCAAGTTATCAAGACGAAGAGGCACTGATTTATTATTAAAAAGTGGCGTTCGTGATTTTAAATCCAAGTGCCGCTCTGAAAAGAAACCTGGCCAGCATGGCGGTCAAAAAGGTCGCTTAAGCGATTACGGACTGCAGTTGGATGAAAAACAAAAAATCCGAACTTATTATGGTGTCCTTGAGCGCCAGTTCCGGAACTATTATAAAAAAGCAGCTCGTATGAAGGGTTCTACAGGTGAAAACCTGATGGTTCTTCTGGAAAGCCGATTGGATAATATTGTTTACCGATTGGGTTTTGCCAGCACCAGAGCTGAAGCCAGACAGTTGGTTACGCATAAAGCTATTCTTGTTAATGGCGAGATGGTAAACATTCCTTCATGCATTCTGAGCGCCGGCGATAAAGTTGAAGTCAGACAAAAAGCCAGAGATCAGGGTCGTATTAAAGCTGCTATTGCCCTGTCTGAGCAGCGCGCTCCTTGTGACTGGTTAACTGTCGATTCAGGCTCCATGAAAGGTACATTTACATCTGCACCTACGTTAAATGATTTATCATCTGATTTTAACGTTAATCTGGTTGTTGAACTTTACTCTAAGTAAGCTCGGAGACATAGCTGAATGTATACTGAAATAAACGAAATGCTGACGCCAACAGTGCTCAAGGTGCAAACCGATTCAATTAATCGTTCACGCATTGTACTTGAGCCTCTCGAGCGTGGTTATGGCCATACACTGGGGAATGCGTTAAGGCGAATTCTTTTGTCTTCTATGCCAGGATGGGCAGTCACTGAAGTATCGATTGCTGGTGTCCTGCATGAATACAGTACTATTGAAGGTGTACAGGAAGATGTCGTTGACATATTGCTTAATTTAAAGCAAGTGGCTATTAAAGTTGCTTCTGGCACCGAAGCCACTCTTACCCTTTTGAAAGAGGGCCCTTGTGTAGTGACTGCAGGTGATATTCAATTAAGTCAAGGACAAGAAATTGTTAATCCTGATCTGGTTATTGCTACTTTAAATGAAAATGGCAAGCTGGACATGACCCTTAAAGTAGAGCGTGGTGTTGGTTTCCACTCTACTGATTCATTTGTTCGAGACTATGACAATGATATTGAGCGTAAATCTGTTGGTAAGCTGAAGATAGATAACGCTTTTTCCCCAGTAGTGAAAGTTGCTTATTTTGTTGACAGTGCCCGTGTTGAAAACCGAACTGACCTCGATAAGCTGACTATTGATTTACAAACGAATGGAACCTTAGATCCTGAAGATGCTATCCGTATTTCAGCGTCTATATTGCAGCGCCAGCTTCATGCTTTCGTGGATATGAAGTTTGAAGAATCAAGAGCGGATAACAAAGAAAGAAATGATTTTGATCCTATTCTCTTAAGACCAGTCGATGATCTGGAATTAACAGTGAGATCTGCAAATTGCTTGAAAGCAGAAAACATATACTATATTGGTGATTTAGTACAGAAAACTGAAAATGAACTGTTAAAAACACCAAACTTAGGAAAGAAATCCTTGACTGAAATTAAAGACGTTTTAGCATCACGTACTTTATCTTTGGGAATGAAATTAGAAAATTGGCCGCCAGCTAATCTTGGCGATTAATAGGAGTCTTATCAAATGCGTCACCGTAATTCAGGCCGTAGTTTCAGCCGTACTAGTAGCCATAGAAAGGCAATGTTTGAAAACATGTGCAATTCACTAATTGAGCATGAAGTAATTAAAACAACTTTACCCAAAGCGAAAGAGTTGCGTCGGTATATTGAGCCTTTAATTACTGTCAGTAAGAAAGATTCAGTTGCCTCACGCCGTCACGTTTTTGATCGTTTGCGATCAAAAGAAGCGGTAGGTAAGTTATTTACTGATTTGGGACCACGATTCAGCAAACGCCCTGGCGGATATGTCCGTGTTCTTAAATGCGGATTCCGTGCCGGTGATAACGCACCCATGGCTATTGTGGAGCTGGTTGACAGACCTTCCCAAACTGAGGAATAAGTTTCCTGCAGTAAAAAGCCCACTTTTGTGGGCTTTTTATTTTATTGCTAGAGTTCTCTTTTATACCAATGCATTGTAATTACTTAGCGTTTCATCCTCATCGTAATATTTCATACTATGCTTCAAGGAAAAATCGTATACATTAGTAATGGCCATTTGCTTGTTTTTTTCAATAACTCCAGGAATTTGCAGCAGTTTGCTGATTAAATCAGAATCGCTATACTTTTCTGTTCCGCCCTCAAGAAGTTTGTCTGTCCATAATGCCAGATTATATTCACGGTAATAATACCAGAGGTATGGATTGCCATTAATAGCAATTGATGGGAAATACACCTCTTCTACGCTTTGTTTCGGTCGTGAAGCCGGAGTTGTGTTTCCCTTTGCCAAAGTATTTGACAATGCTTTTTGGGGTTTCGAATAGTCATGAATTGAGATCGCAGGGTATTTGTATCGAAGCAGCGATACATCATTGATGATTGCATGACTAGCGGAAATGCTTATGTCTTCCTGGTGTTTTTTTAAATACTCAATTAATTCTGCCCGTGTATATTGCCCCGCTTTTACCCTATTTGACTCTTGATCAGTTGCTAAAAGTTCAAAAGAACTAGTCGCTGTATTGTTCTTCCGATTGTATTTCCAAACGAAGGGTTGTGATTTATAAGCTATCTCTGGAAAGTAGATTTTCTCTGCTAATGGGTGCAATACGCTTACGGTTGAGTCACGCGCTTTTTTACTATCCGGCTTAAAAAATAAACTTGGGATTTTCTGCGTCATATGGCCTCCTGCTCTGATTAATATGTTAATTCAATTGCAGTAGAACCCAGGAAATACAGGTAGTAGCTCATCCTATGTTCTAAGGGTTTTCTACCCTGATTCTACATTGCAATAGAATAGAGTATACCCGGTAAGTTAAAAACCTTGATGCGCTGCGCTTATCAAGGCTACATGGAACAATCGTAGCCTTGATGAAGCCGCAGGTGTAAACAAGGTTTAGATTCAGAATGGGATATCATCGTCTAGTTCGTCAAATGCATCATGCGCAGTTTGGCTCATTTGCGGCTTATTCATCCCTTGCTGAGCAGGGGCTTGCTGCGGCATATCGCCATAATTGGAAGGCCCATTGCTTTTGCCGTCGAGCATTTGAATATCATTGGCAACAATTTCTGTCGTGTAGCGATCCTGGCCTTGTTGATCCTGCCATTTTCTGGTTCTTAAGCTTCCTTCAACATACACTTTCGAACCTTTGCGAAGGTATTCGCCGGCAATTTCACCCAGTTTGTTGAAACAGACAACGCGATGCCATTCGGTGCGTTCTTGCTTGTCGCCTGTTTGTTTATCCTTCCATGCTTCACTGGTAGCCACTGACAAAGTAGTTACTGCGTTACCGTTTGGCATATACCGAACATCGGGATCAACGCCGACATTGCCAATCAATATGACTTTATTAATTCCACGAGCCATTTTTAGATTTCTCCTGAGGTTTTGCGAGTTAGTGGGGGATTATAACGAATTTGTACACATGATTCTAATCCCTGAGCAAATTTTAGCGGCTGGATGTTAATGGCATATTCATGGGCCAGCTGATAAAAAGCCAAATCAGGCTATAACCAGCGTTCAAAAGGAATAAACCGGAGCTTCCCAGGTGCTGATAAGTAATACCAGACAGCAACCCGCCAGCAAAAATCCCGAGAAATTGGCTGGTTGAATAGACTCCCATCGCTGTGCCTTTATTTGTTTTATCCGCCAGGCGTGAAATGAGAGAAGGTAAAGAGGCTTCGAGCGTATTAAAAGCGACAAAGTACAGAAAGACCAGGATGGAAAGGGCTGTCATGCTAGCGGGAGTTAGTGCCAGTAGAAGTTGGCAAAGGGCGGTAAGGCCGACCGCAGTCAGAAATATAAGACGCATTTTTTTCATGCGTTCCGCAATATAAATAAAGGGCAGCATTACAATAAAGGAACATACCAGAACAGGTAAGTAAAAATGCCATTGCTGTCCGAGATGGCCAGACTGGATATGTGCTTTTAAAAGCATAGGAATTACGTAGAAAGTGGCCGTTAATACCAGATGCTGGAAAAAGATGCCGGCATTGAGACGCTGTAATTTGGGATCTCTCAGCACAGTCTGTAATAACCTGGGATTCGTTTCGCTCTCTGCGTGGAAGCTTTCATGTTTGGGAGTAGGTACAATAGTATAAAGGAACAAAAGGCCGAGCAGTGATAAAATAAAGGTTAGGTAGAAAATACTGGAAAGACCATAATGATGCGTAAGTATGGGGCTGATTATCATTGCAGCAATAAATGACGTCCCAATAGTTAATCCAAGAATGGCCATGGCTTTGGTGCGATCTTTATCGGCAGTGAGATCAGCCAGGAGGGCGATAAGTACACTGCCAATAGCTCCCATGCCCTGGATGATTCTTGCTCCAATCATGCCATAGATTGAATGGGTCAGAGCTCCCCAGAGGCTCCCTGCGGCAAACAAAGTCAAGCCTATGGTGATCAGGCGCTTTCTCCCGTAGCGATCAGAAAGTAAGCCAAAGGGTATCTGCAGAATGCCCTGGCTCAACCCATAGCTGCCCAATGCAATACCAATTAGGCTGGGAGTAGCGCCGGATAACTGGACTGCAAGAACAGAAAATACAGGAATCAGCATGAAAAGACCAAGCATGCGAAAAGAAAACAGCATGGCAATGGGAACAACAGTTTTAGGCAAAGAATAGTTCATCTGGACAAAGCCAACGAGATGCAAAGCACAAATGGTACAAATTTGACGCCCGTGACACAAGCTTTATGATCAGCCTTGGCAATTAATATCAGGGAATAAACAGCCCTGTATTCGTCCCGCTTTGATTGACAGCATTCATTAATCAGGGTAGCTTGCGTATTTTTTATCTTGGGAAAGAATATGTCATTAGTGTTTCGCGATCGAGTCGCATTAATTACTGGAGGCGCCAGAGGTATTGGCAAGGCTTGCGCTCTGAAACTGGCAAAGGCAGGCAGTGATATTGCCATCGTGTATTATAACAGTTCTGACGAGGCACTGGCCCTGGTCGATGAAATTCACTCAATGGGCCGAAAAGCCTGTGCCATTCAGGCGAATGTTGCCGATCACTCGTCTGTTAAGGATATGTTTGCTATTTTTCGTGAGCATTTTGATAAGCTGAATTTCCTAATCAGCAATGCTGCCAGCGGTGTTCTGAAACCTGCTTTGAAAATGTCAACCAAACACTGGCGCTGGTGCATGGAAACCAACGCTTTGGCGCTGAACCATCTGGTCTCTGAAGGCCGGGAGTTAATGCAGCGCGGCGGGCGTGTGATTGCCTTGTCCAGTCTGGGAGCGCATCGTGCGATTCCTAATTATGCATTTATCGGCGCTTCCAAAGCGGCACTCGAGGCGCTGGTCCGCTCACTGAGCTTGGAAATGGCAGAATACGAAGTAACCGTTAACACGGTCTCGGCAGGGGTAGTAGACACGGATGCCTTAAAACATTTCCCCAATCGCGAACAGCTGTTGGACGAGTATCAGGCGCATTCACTGTCTTCCAGGCCCTTAATGCCCGATGATGTTGCCAATGCAGTCTATTTACTCTGCCTGCCAGAAGCGCAGATGATTAATGCACATACGTTATTTGTGGATGCAGGATATAGTCAGGTCGGTTAACGCACCAGAGTATGCAGACGAGCAGCCTGGTTCAAAGTAGCCGGGCTATTTAAAAATGAGATACAGGCTCGTCAATTTCGTAGCTGATTGTGAAAACTTTATGTTATAATCCTGAAATTTGTAAGCTAAGAAGACTGCTGAGGATTAAACATGAATGTAGAAAGCGTTTACCCCAAGGTTAGGGAAATTATCGCTGATGTATTGGTTATTGATGAAGAAGATGTGGCCCTTGATAGCCGTTTAATTGCTGACCTGGGTGCTGAATCCATTGATTTTCTCGATTTGGTATTTCAACTGGAAAAAGAGTTTGGCATTAAAATTCCCCGTGGGCAGCTGGAGAAAAATGCACGCGGTGATCTGCCTGAAGAAGAATTTGAAAAAGGCGGCGTGTTAACTGCCCAAGGGATGCAGGCCCTGAAAAACTATTTAAGTGAAGTTCCTGCCCAGCATTTCAAAGCCAATATGAAAGTGAATGAAATTCCGATGTTGTTCACCGTTGAAACTTTTTGTAAATTGGTAGTAAGCGCTGTACAAGAACAAAAAACCAGTGAATCTGTAGCCTGATGCGTTTTCTATTTGTCGACAGAATTCTGCAATTATCGCCTGGTGAAGCTATCCGCGGTATTAAGCACATTACTGCTGATGACGGGTACTTACAGCAGGATGAGTCGGGACGCTATGTCTTCCCGGCTTCCTTTATCGGTGAGACTTTGGGACAACTGGCTGCCTGGAACGTTATGCATACGCAGAATTTCACCCGTCGGCCTGTTGCTGGCGTTGTGGCCAGTGCCAGCATGCGGCGTCCTGCATATCTGGGCGAAACCCTGTATCTTGAATCCTTTATCGACTCACTGGATGAAACAGCGGTGCAATATCATAGTATTGCACGTGTTAACGATGAAGTGGTTTTCACAGTTGAAGGCGCATTGGGGCCGCTGCTTCCAATGGCTGAGTTTATTGCTGACCAGGAAGTCCGCGAGCAGTTTGCTGAAATCAATCGCCCAGGTGACTGGGACTTTGCTCACACAATAGAGACTGGAATATCCTACGATACCAGGAAGCCTGTTCCCTATCCCATGACCTTTGACCGGGTGCTGAACGAAGAGCCAGGGCGGGCCCTAACTGCCGAGAAGCGTATTACAAGGGCAGCGCCATGGTTTCCTGATCATTTTCCTCGTAATCCAGTATTGCCGATGACGGTTCTGCTGGAATGCAAGATTCATCTGGCCAGGCATTTCATTGACAAAATGAATTTATTGAGTCAATACGAGATTAAAGAGCTGCGCAAGATCAAGATGAACGATTTTGTTCATCCTGGAGATACCTTGATATGCCAGCTCCAGTTAAAAAAACAGGATGAGGATCAATTGATTCTTGTTTTCCGTAGCGAAGTACTTGGAAAACGTGTCTGTGTTCTTGAAATGGTTTGGCAGCGTAAAGGTAAATAATATGTCTAAAAAGCGAGTAGCTATAACCGGATTAGGCATTGTTTCTCCCTTGGGAAATGATGTACAGTCAACCTGGCAGAATCTAATGGCCGGAAAGTCAGGGATTGACACAATCAAGCAGTTTGATGCCTCCGGCTTTCCCGCTTATATCGCCGCCGAAGTTAAATCCTTTGAGCTTTGCGAATCTTTGCGGACGAAAGACAGCCGTTTTGCCATGTCATTTACAAGCTTTGCACTGGAAGCCGCGCGTCAGGCTTTTGCTGATGCCGGAATTCAGCCGCAGAAAGAGAATGCTGATCGCTGGGGTGTAGTGACCGGCAGCGGCATGATGACAGCAGAATTTGAATACTTGCAGCGTTTCCAGCAGATGTGTGCAGTTGACGGCGAAATCAATTGGACAGAACTGAATAGAAACACCCAGGATTTTTATAAACTCACTGATTTTGGAAAGACCACCTCTAACTCAGGCTTATCTCTATTGATTCAGCATTTCGGGATTAAGGGCTATGCCAATTCGGTCCATACTGCCTGTGCTTCAGGCGGCCAGGCATTAGGCCTGGCCTTACAAGTACTTCGCCGGGGTGAAGCCGATTATATGCTGGCCGGTGGTTTCGATTCGATGATCAATCCTTTAGGACTATCCAGTTTTTGTTTGTTGGGTGCCTTATCCACTTACAATGAAGCACCGGCAACTGCCAGCCGGCCTTTTGACGGCACCCGCAATGGGTTTGTCCTCGGCGAAGGCGCTGCTTTCCTGATACTGGAAGACTGGGACAAGGCGAAAGCAAGAGGCGCCAGAATATATGCAGAATTAGCCGGTGAAGGCAATTCCTTAAGCTCCTATCGGATTACCGATTCTCACCCTAATGGCGATGGAGCCAGGCAGGCCATTGAGCGTGCACTTGCTGATGCTGGTATCACCGCGCGCGATGTGGATTATATTAACGCCCACGGAACCTCTACCAAGATGAATGACCTGAGCGAAACCAATGCCATAAAAGCGGTATTTAAAGAGGCTGCCTATGGTCTGCCTGTCAGCTCCACGAAAAGTCAGACCGGCCATTTAATTGCAGCAGCAGGCGCTTTGGAGGCTGCTTTGTCGGTTCTCTCTATACAGCATGCACAAATTCCAATGACTGCCAATTTAAATACGCCTGATCCGGACTGTGATCTCGATTATGTGTGTGATGGTCCGCGTGAAAAATCCTTGGGGGTGGTCCTATCCAATTCATTTGGGTTTGGGGGCTCCAATAGCTGTCTTCTTTTTACACATCCTGAGTTTGGCGGATCAGTCCATGAATAAAGAAAAAAAAAGGGTATTTATTACAGGTCTGAGTGCTTTGACCGCTTGCGGTGAAAATCTTGATAAAACCTGGAACTCTGTGCGAACTGGCGAAACCGGAATTGCGGAGATTGCCCAGTGGGATTTATCGGCATGGCCTGCTCGTCTGGGTGGTGAACTAAAAAACTTTCAACCTGCTCGTGCTCTGCCTGACCGCAAACTGATGAAGGTGATATCCAGACATGATGCAATGGGTATTCATGCCGCAGTCCAGGCCATTGGTCATAGTGGTATGATTGATTACCGGGATAGTCTTTCATGCATGGAAGAATTTAATGAACAAACCGCTGTTTTTGTCGGTTCACCCGGAAATAAATATTTTCAGCAATATGATTTTCTGCCATTACTGGCCAAATCGCAGGGAAATATGAAGGAATTTGCAGCACAACTGTTTAATGAAGTTCATCCGATGTGGTTACTGCGTATACTACCCAATAACGTGCTGGCTTATTCAGGAATTACCTATGGCTTTAAGGGACCTAATCATAATATAACCAACCATGCGGTTGGCGGAACACAAGCCTTTATTGAAGCCTATCATGCGATTTTGCAAGGGCAGGCGGATCGTGCAGTGGTGGTTGCCTATGATGTTGGCGTGGAGCCTCAGGCATTGTTTTATTATAATCAGCTGGGTGTTTTAAGTGAGCGTCATCTTAAGCCCTTTGACAAGGCGCATGACGGGACTATCCTGGCAGAAGGGGCAGCCGCTCTAATCCTGGAAAGTGAGGAAAGCGCAAAAGCACGTGGTGCACAGTGTCTGGCTGAAGTTGCCGGCGGGATGGCATCAACAGAGGCGGCAGGACTATTTTCCCTGGAAGCTGAAGGGGAATCGCTCGCGCAACTGTTAGGGCGAACACTGGCAAGCTGCGGTTTAAGTGCTGGCGATATGGATTTAATCGTTGCGCATGGCAACGGAAATGCAAAATCAGATGACAGTGAAGCTTTGGCTATTCAACAGCTCTTACAGGGAGCTCCCGTTCCAGTGACTGCCTATAAATGGGCAATGGGTCATACGTTGACAGCCTCCGGCCTGCTCGATACTGTTTTGACTGTCAATGCAATTCAGGAAAACTGTATACCAGGGATTGCCAACCTGGCTGAACCCGCTCTTCATTGCGCTGAGCTTAATTTAAGCGCGGATTCTCGCGAATTTGCCAGTAACCGCAGCGCTCTCATAATCAACCGTGGTTTTGCTAGTATGAATGCCTGCGTGGTGATCAAAGCCTGTGACTGAATTAGCCGATAAAATCAATTCATTGCCCACAAGTTGGGCGGGTCGTTTAATGTACCGCTGCTTTCCCTATCGGAAAAAGGTCGTGATGGCCAATATTGATCAGGTTTATGGAGAACAGCTAAACAAGCATCAGAAACAGCACCTGGCGAAGGCATTTTATTCGCATTTGCTTGTATCAATCAAAGAAGGTTTGGCACTTCGCTTCATGAGTGAAAAGACGCTTAAAGAACGGGTCGAGGTCAAAGGCCATGAGCAAATGCTGTCTGTGGTTGCCCAAGGGAAAGGCGTACTGGTATTAACAGGCCATTTTGGCAATTGGGAGTTTGCACCGCTGGGAGGGATCCTTAATTTTAAGCAATTCCAAGGTCAGTTTCATTTCATTCGCCGTACTTTAGGGAACAAGACGATTGAGCGTATCTTGTTTGGCCGCTATTACCGGGCAGGATTAAATGTAATTCCCAAAAAAAATTCGCTCCAGCAGGTTTGCGATGCATTGGATAATAACCATGCGGTGATATTTGTCTTGGATCAGCATGCTTCGCTAGTGAATCGGGATGGGATTGCCGCAGAATTCTTTGGCAAAAAAGCGGGCACTTATCGAAGTCTGGCTAGTTTTTCGCGTCATACTGGCGTGCCGGTGGTGCCTGCTGCAGGCTATCGATTGCCGAATGGCAAACATGTTCTGGAGTTTTTTGAACCCATCGTCTGGCAGGACTATGAGAATACCCAGGAAGCCCTTTACCGCAATACGCTTGCTTATAATAAAGCCCTGGAGAAAATAATCCTGGCTAACCCGGCGCAGTGGATGTGGCTGCATAAGCGGTGGAAGCTGAAAGAACAAGATACAACGAAGCAAAAGTCTTAATCCTTGTCGAATCCCCAAGGCAAAGACCTCTCGAATCCCTCAGCGGGAGTCCTCTCGAATCCCTCAGTGGGAGACCTAACGAATCTCCCCTGCGGGAGTCCTAACGAATCCCCGCGGCTGCGACCGCGGGGCCCACACGAAGCCAATTTAATGTTAAGCACACTTGTTTATGACTACCTGTTAAACCCTATTTTTTGGCAAATTGTAACTTGTCTGACGATCATGCTAATCCAACAGGCATGGGCCCCGCGGTCGCTGCCGCGGGGATTCGGGGGGGAAACATTTTGTAGATAGCTATGGGTCTTCGCCGCGGGGATTCGGTTAGGCCTCCGAAGTTTAGAATTTCAGATTGTAATAATTGTGAAAAAAAAGTGTTTCTGTATAGAATTAACACATCTTTTTAAGCTAAACTAACTGCTTATATTCCTTCAATGAGCAAAAATGCCTGCCGTTCACTTGTTGTTAACACTTGTCGTCGTTGTAGTTTGGGGAGTTAACTTTCTATTCGTCAAATTGGGACTGGAGGAAATTTCTCCTCTTCTGCTCTGCGCCCTGCGCTTTGGGATGGCCAGTTTGCCTGCCATATTCTTTATAAAACCGCCGGCTCTCCCTGTTCGTACGATTATTTCCTATGGATTAGTCACCTTTGCCCTTCAGTTTACATTTTTCTTTGTCGGTATGTATGTAGGCATGACGCCAGGAATGGCTTCTTTAATCATTCAGACCCAGGTTTTCTTCAGCATGTTGTTCGCCCTGATTATCCTCAAGGAAAAACCAAATGTATGGCAGCTCATTGGCGCAATGGTGTCTTTTATAGGAATCGGGCTGGTTGCTCTCCACTTCGATAATCAGGTTTCTTTTACCGGATTTATATGCCTCTTGGGAGCGGCTGCTGCCTGGGGACTTGGTAATTTAATTATAAAAAAAGGACCGAGTGTTAATATGATGGCTGTTGTGGTTTGGGGGAGTTTCGTTGCATTTATTCCCATGCTGATACTTGCCATTGCGATTGATGGGCTGCACTCTTTCAGCAATACCATTAGTCATCTCAGCTGGAAGGGCATTGGCGCCTTGTTTTATATTGTCTACATGTCAACCTGGGTAGGTTATGGCGTATGGAACTGGTTGCTTAGCCGATACCCGATCGCGGTGATTGTTCCATACACCTTGCTGGTTCCAGTGGTGGGCATGATAAGTTCCTCCCTCTTTTTAGGCGAACCTTTCCAGCACTGGAAGTTAAACGCTGCTTTGCTCGTGCTTACCGGTTTGATAATCAATATTCTTAGTATCAAACTCCGTTCTCAGGTTAAATCGGGACCAGTAAACGCTGGAGGTGCCTCTATTTTACGCCGTGTTGAAGAAGAGGTGGAGCTTAACAAGTAATTACGAAAACTCGCCCAGCGCACCGGGCTTGATTTTTTCTCTGGTGGTTCTTTCGATTTTGTCGGAACAGGTATCTCCGTCTCCGCAATTTCGGCTGTAGGCTTCAGCTCCCTTGCCAAGGGGGCGAATGGGCCTGATTCGTTTTCCTGCGCTAGCAGCGATTGTATCTCTGCCATTTTCCCTTTTTGAAAATACAGGCTAAGTAATTGATGGCGATTATTAACAAGTAGCTCCTGGTGTTTAGCCAGCCATCGCTCAATTTTTCGATCCTTCAGTGCCTCTTTATGAATCAGCTGAGATACTTTATCAATTTGTTCGCGAAGCTGCAGCATATTGACTGGAGGCGGCTGCCATTCAAACTGCCGTAATGCTTCGTATAAGGCATTAAGCGCTCTCGGAGAGAAATCATGCTCAACATGCCTCAATAATAGTCCCAGTTCTTTCGGCAGGGAGGACGAGTCGCCGAGCGGTTGCATTTTACTATAACTCCAAAGGCTGGAGTCCACCCCCTGATGGAAGGGCAGCACATAGCGGGGAGTTCTGGGCGTTAACCATGTTTCCCAGCCATAGAAAAATGAACGCTTAAACCACAGACGCAAAGCAAGCAGCCAGCCCGACATCTCCATGGCCCTGGATTCGAATTGCGCTTCTTGTTTAGCCCGTTCGACATGGGGGAGCACCGCAGGATAATTCATTGCCAGCGGCTCTATCGTCTCACAAAAATGGATTAAGTCCTCGTAGTTTTTCTGCATCCCCATTGTTTGTAGAAACTTTTCCGCATTGAAACAAAGCAAATGCAATTTCATTGTATTGTTCAATAGATGAGGATGGTTTAGAAAGCAGTTAAACAGCGTTTGGCCTGTTGTTTGGGACAATTCGGCGCGGGTGAGAAGCCAGCTGATTTGCTCAAGGAATTTTTGCTGGTCATTGAAGGCTGTTGCTAAATACTCTTCCAGGCAGTTCTGCAATGCTTCTGGTTCGCCATGGTAATGGATTAAAAAATAACTTAAAAAACTAATGCTGTCCTCATTTCGAGCAATTTCATTTAACAGGGAATAATTTTCCCAGATTGGTGACGGCTGACTGTCTTTGCTATCGTCAGAAGAGGACAGATCACCAATTTGCCAAAGCGGCCTGGTGCCGGTTTGTGCTTTAAGCGAAACAGATTCCTGCATCCGCTTGGTATTAATTTGGCCATCATCGTAAAGTATTGAGCAATCAGAAAAGAGCGCATTGTTGTACCGATAGCGTTTAGTAATTTCTTCGATAGACTCTCTTAAGGATTCAAAATGCGGATCTTCGTAAAGACGAAGCAGGAGTTGCATACTTTGGTTCGAAAACACACCTACTCTTTGATACAGGTTTTGGATCATTTCGCAGATCAACTGGATCAGTGCAGGTTCCTCTTTTTCCCGGTGCATGTATAGATGAATGCAATAGTCAATATGTGACTCGTCACAACAGCTCGCCAAACCTTCCAGATTGTCTATCCTCTGCAATCCATATTTAAAGCCGGCTTCAAGAATAGTCCGAATAATTTTTTGCCGGGTCTGGTCATTTAATTTACTGACCAGAGAAAAAAAGTCGAGTACAACTTCCTGCAGCATGACTAAAACAGCTTGCGCCCCCGGCAGGGTGGCATAATGATTTAGCCAGTAAATTATAAGCGGTTCGCTTTGTTCGCCAACGCGGGCCAGTAATTGCTTCAGCAGGCCGGGGCTAAACTGGTTGAAGTGTTTCAGGGAGCAGATAAGTTCAGCTGCGGCATCCGCCTGAAAAAATTGCAGGATGGATTCGGATAATGAGCCTGGGGCCAGGGGGTGTAGAAGTGATTTTAGCCGCAGGGGTACATATTCCTGGCTGTTTGAAAGAAGTGCATTCAGCAGTGATTTACCAGGCAGCTGCTGGAGATAATCTGGTCGGCTGAGTAAATGGCTGAGCAGTAGTGTTTTTAAGCGGCTGTTGGTAATGGTTTTATATGCTTCGATGATGTTTCCTGCCGGCAGCTGGCTATCGAGCAGTAGCTGCAGGAAGGCTGTAATCGAATGCTCGTCCTGTAAAATGGATTGGAGGATAGATTCCTCTTGCAAAGCGATCTTTAGCCAGTCGCAACTGGCCAGGGTTTTCTTTTGAGCCTGTTGCCTGAGCCAATCCCAACTGATAAGCGGAGCAATTGAAGCGAATATGTTGTTAGTAATTGGAGTTGTCTGGACAATTTTTGTTAAGATCCAGAGGCGTTGCAATTCGGGAATGGCATGTAGCTGCTTACACAACTCCTCTGTTAGCCCTGCATTGATAAGTAGTTCAAGTGATTTTTCCAGCCACAGGGATTGTTCCATTTCGTCCGGATTAAAATGAAACAGCCATTTAGTCAGGCTTTCCACCAAATCTTCAGGGCATTTGCCCCAATAATAGATCCACAGCAGATAATGAAAATAGACGGCCGGATATTTTAGGTAAGCTGTTGCGCTCAGTGCTGCCATTGACTGTTGCAAAGATTCTTCAGGCGGTCCTGCTAAATCTGCAGCAAGAAAAAGCTTGTCCTGCAGTTGCGCATCAGGAGGAGTCCCAGCTTGCTCATACCAGCGGTTGAGACAGGCTTGTAAAGAGGCGATGGCACAGAAATGGGCTGCGTTATTTTTTTCTTCAAAAGGCAATTCACTTAACCAGGGTCTTAATTCTGCAACTGGTTCAATTGAAAAAAGTAATTTCTGCAAGGCGGTCAGCGAAGAAACCTGCTCCTCTTCAAGTTTTTGAAATTGGCTGGCATGTAATTCAGCGAGAGAAACAGGCAGTGGATCGGCTCCTGGAAAATAGCCGGCTAATTGCTGTTGTAGATAGCTTCTAATTTGCCTCGCACAGACCGCAGATAAATTCGGATCCTGGAGGAGTCTATTCAAGAACTTGTAATGCACAACCGGAGCGCTGCAAGCGGCTTTAATCGCAGCATCCAAAAGCACTTCGTTAAGGGAGTTAATGAGCTCTGGGGTTTTCTGGCTATCAAGCAGGTCGCTGAGGGTAAGCAAAAACTCTTTAATAGTCGCTGGATTAGGAGGATTGAAAATCGGCAAATAACTATTGAAAATGCTACCCAATTCCAGTCCATTTAATAAGGCGGAATGATCTTTCAATGAGGCGAGGCGCAAACGATCATATTTGTTTTGCCGGGACTTTAATGCTTCAGCGGCAATCATTCGGCAATGATTGTTAAGTTGTTCTCGAAATATTGGCAGGTGCTGGATTTCTGTATGAAGCCATTGCAGCTCAAGCTGCTGCCCCAGGGACTCAGGAAGAATCAATAGATAAAGTATATCGTCTGAAATATTGGCGGCTCTGGCTTTCTGCACCATCGACAGAAGCCTGGACGTATAATTTAATTGATAAAAATAACTGCAGGACAATAGTGAAGCAAGTTGCTCTCCATCCAATGCATAAAGCGCTTGCACAAACTCCTCAGTGGTGGGGTATTTCTTCAGTAATTTATTAAGCTTGGCGAGAGTATCAATATGTTCGCAGCTTTCGTCCTGTTTCAGATGGGCAATTAACATTGCCGGCGATACGGTGCTTAGAATTTTATGCAATAATTCCGGTGCTATGTTTAATCCCAATGGCGTAAACAAGCAGTTGCCCAGCAGCCATTCCTGAACCTCAATACGTTGTAAAAAACCAGGCAGTTTAAAAAAGCCGCTTAACAATTCATTGAATTGAATTCTAATTGAAAACTGATTCTTTTCCTGCCATTCCTTGTGGAGTGTCTGTGCCTTAGCCAATGCCTCGCTCTCGGCTTTGGGTAAAAGGGCAATGCGTTTTGCCTTAAGCCTGGCAAAATAGGAATCCGGATTGAATAAAGCATGCAGGCGGGGTGAGGTATAATATTCAATAGCAGTTAAATGGAGTTTAAATTGCTGCCATGCCTCTTGAATAGTTTTCATTTTCTCCAGTCTGAGTTTTTCCAGACAAGCTCCCTTGGGCGCATCCAGTTGAGCCGGGGCCGGATCAAGAAGCGCCTTAATCATATTGGGTAAATCGTTAACTAGCGGCTCAAAAACACCTCTTTTTTCTTGCTGTAATAGCGGCTGGATCACTGATTTGAACAAGGCTGAATCAACCCATACGCTGGAGGGGGTATTCGCCTCCCCTATTAGCTCCAGTAAAACCCCTTCAATGAGAGGAAGTCTCTGCAGCCAGCGGGCAGAAACAATGTTATTTTCCGCAATACTTTTGCGATTCCCCAATGGCTCATAAAATTCATTGAGCTTTAGTACTTCCTGTAGCTGCGCTACTTTAACCTGGAGGGCTGGAAGCGCATCAGAGAAGGTCAGGCAGTTTAAAAGCAGGGGGTGACTGCGCCAGCCTTGCCAGGGCGAAAGCCAGGCGCTTCGCACATAATGCTGTAATAACCCATTATCCTCTATGCGTATTTCCAAATCAGGATTTAACAAAAAATGCTGGACTTGCTGGCGCCGAGAAGGGGAGCCCATTAGAAGTTGATGCAATTGCTCCTGTTCTGCAGGTCTTGTTGTATAGTTTGCCAATACCGCAAGCGCCTGTTCGTCCGCATTTATTTTATCTAACCAATCCGAAAGGGGCCGATTCTGGCGCTGCAAATAGTCGAACAAGGTTTGAACAAAATTGAATTTAATCTGGTTAGGTGTTTGACTACTTAGTATCCGATACAGTTGGCCTGCAGAAGTTAATTCCGCTAACAGGGCATCAATTTGCTCTGGAGCCAGGCTATGAATCCCTTCAGGGTGTCTGGCAATTAAATCAACAAAAACAAAAAGTGTCTGGCTATGCAGGAAAATCTCGTACAATGTTTGTACCGATAGCACTTTGGCGAGGGTAATCAGTGAAGACCATTGTACGTCCTCCAGCTTGCTGCGCTGCAGTACCTCTACTGCTAATAGTTTCTGTCTATCGCTGCACAGTTTATGAAACAGTAATGCATATTGCTCCTCTGTCATTCGGGCCGGCGGCATCAGTAGAAGAAGTTGCAAAAACTGCTGACAGCACTCAGTCTCCATAAAAGGCTGATGTAAAATAATATCGAAATGATCCAGCAACATATTGATAAAAGGATGATGCTCGATATCTGCTTTTGATAAGTCCCTGAGCCAGATATCAATTGCTTTGGCAAATTCATTGCTTGCAAGAATAAGTGGGCTCCATGCACTATTTTGTTGTTGTAAAACAGCCATACTGTTAAAGGTAGTCTGCTGGAACTCCTGGACAAACTGGATATGATTGCGCTTATGAACTGCAGAATTGCCGGCAAGTTTTGTAAAAAAATCGATTTGATTGAATACCAGGACGCGATGGCTTTCCTGCTCAGGATTTAAAGTTAAATCCATAAGCATACGGTTAATTACAGGGATAACTTCAAGATTCACTAACTCGGGTTTAATCAGCCGATGTGCTTCAGAAAGCACTTGCTCTCTCTCTTCTGGCCTATGTAATTTAAGCTGTTCAAACAGCGTTGTATAATGAATTAAAGCCAGTGGTTGTTGCGCAAACTCAATAAACAGAGGTTGGAGATAAGGCCGTAATTCAGGAAGTGAATAGATAGAGCGCAGGAACGCCTGCTCCTTGGGCAATAGGGAAAAAAGAGCTGCCCTGTTCAAGTGATCCAGCCGGCCTGTTTTAATTAGCTGCTTTAACCAGCCTGAAAAATGCTGAACAATATAATCGGATCGACCGGCTTTAAGGATCCAGAACAAATCCTCCTGGGGGAGCGTGGCAAGCGTTTTTTTGAAATGCTGCAGTTGTGTAATAAATTGAAAAACATGCTTATCCAAAACAGGATTTTCCGCTTGTTGTTTAAGCTGGATAATCAGTTGCTGGATAAATGACTGAGGTGTTTTTCGTTGGTCAACCGCGTTTCTGACCTTATCCCAGTTACCTAATGTTGTGGGCTCGAGCGACTGAAAAAGAATTTTGATGAGGGCGGTGTCCGCGATATCATTAAGCAGTTTATTATCAATCTGGCTCAGGTAGTCGGGGCTTAGTATAGAGCGTTGTTCCTTGCCGAGCTTGACTGACAGATCTTCAAGAGCAGTTGAGTGCTTCAGTTGAAAGCAAAGAAATGTCTGGCATTCTGTTTCAGCATATTGTCCAGTATGAAGCAACTTCCAGCAGCTATGTTTTAGGGCGTTAAAATTTTTTTTACCCCTGTCGTCCAGGGAATTTTCAACTTTGTAAAGACTTTTAAAAATTTGCTGCAAAACGGCGGGTTGTCCTTTGTGAAAATGCAATAGCCGTAGCGCTTTCTCGTCCATTTCATCTGGTCTGTACTCAATTGTATTCAATACACGCACGGCACGAAGCCGCAAGTCGCTTTCGATTGCAGTAATCAACATGCCCTGGAGCATAGACGGAGTTATATTTTGAAGCAGGGATGAGCGTGAGCAAAGCGAATGCAGGCAGCGTGGTGTAGAGAATAAGTATTCGGCTATTGCGGGATACTTTGTCCATTGGTGTATGGCCGCATTCTCTTCCAGTGTGGTTTGCATACGTAAACATAATTGCATTAGCAATTGATGCAAAGGAGCAAGATAACTACTGTCCTGCTGCGATTTTTCTATCAGTTTGGCTATCAATTCAATAAGATGGACTGGCTCAAGCACTGGTAACACAGTATCGAGGATTTTCTGATGAACCTGTGGCGTCAGCAGCAGTAGATATTCAAAATAAGAATGCTTCTCCTTGTGCTTAAGATATTCACTTAAAAAATTAAATTTTTCCTCGCGGTTTTGATTGTCAAGAAAATAAATATAGAATCCATAAAATTCATCTTGATTAAGCTGATCAAGCAATAGTTGCTGTTCATTAGCGGGAAGGCTCCGTAAAAGACTTAAAAAATGGGGAAAGAACAGTGATTTATCGAGCGAATGGGCTGAGAGCGCGCGAAACCACTCAAATGACAATTTACTATGTCCGCTCAGGTTGCTCGTAATAAGCTCCAGAGGCTGCGCGCGAAATTCCTCTGGTAGAAAGAAAATATTCCTTGCGATGTTGGCACAATCCATTGCGGGGCTGATGGATGATTTCAATTTTTCACTCAATATGCGGCAATACTGTTTGCAAAGCGATTCTTCCTGTTGAAAAATCTGCTGTAGGGCGAGCACATGGCTGCAAATGGTAATCAGTTGTTCCACACCAAGCAGATTAAGCAAATTTTCAGTGAGTTGCGAGGATTGATTAAAATTCTGTGTTAAAAAATTAATGGTAAAACTGTGATCGGGAACTGTCTGATTTATTTCCTTCAAAAACAGCATGAGCAGGTCAATATCAGTTGTTTTTTTATACAGTTCACTTAAAAAGCGAATGAAAAATCCGACGTTAAGCTTTTCGCGCTGAAAGAATTGTCTGAATAGTTCTCTGCTGTTGCCTGTTTTATCGGCGCAGACTGCAATCATTGCAGGGAGGATTTCTCCGGTAAATTGCGAATCATTCCAATCAAATACCTGGTAATGGGACAGGGCTTCTGCGACTAACTTCTCCTGCAGGGTCTTTTCCGTACAGCTTTTTAGACTGGTTTGCATTAGCCGGTTGGCAAGATAGGGGCGATTAGCGACGATTTTCTGATAGGCGCTTTCAGAGGCGCTAGCCCTGACAGTTAGCACATTAATGAGGTTATCGTATTTAGCCAGGTAATTTTGCCTGGAAGCCGTAAAGCGTAAAACCTCCTGCTGTTCTCTGGCATAAGTAGAGGCAATGGCGGGCAATTTCAAAATGACTTCCACGAGTTGCTCATCTTCCAGTAGAAGCGCCAAGTTATTAAGACGCTGCACTGGCCATTCCGTTGGCGAGAGGAGCAGACAGATGCCAAGCCGTTGCAAATGTGCTTTGAACTCGTCATCGCTGCCGGCTTTTTTCTCGTCAATGTATTCAAAAAGCTCCAGGCTCCAGGCCGTTTCCTGTTCCAGGCTGTCCGTCAATGCGGCATACAGCATTTCGCATTGTGATGCAGATAAAGCGCTTAGCAAACCAGTTAAAGGTGTTTTTCGTTCAGCTGATTTGATCCAACGGCTTAAAACCAAGAGGCATTGAGGCCATAAAGCGGGAGCTGCGGTGATTTTTTCAAGGCTGGCCTTCAGTAGTTCTGAATCATTTTGCTCAAGATTCAGAGGTAGTAAATGAATGGATATTTTCGCAATGAGCATTTCCAGCTTGTCATCTGGATTGGCCCCAGCAAGAACATCCTGTAATGTTTGCAATGAATCGAAGGATTGTTGCCTGGCTAAATCATCAATAAGCTTGACCAGCAGCTCAGTGCCAGGTTTATCCCCTTCATAGGCTTTGGATAAAGAGAGGGGATCAGCTTTGGCAAGCAACGACTCGACAAAATGATTGGGCATTTAAAACCTCCTTGTTACAGCAACATCTAGCGTTCCCAGAAGCGGGGAGAAAACAGGATCAATAAAGAAAAAATTTCCAGGCGTCCGGCGATCATAGCAAATATGAGAACCCATTTGCTCCAGTGATTCAGAATGGCCATATTTTCGCTGATGGCCCCTAAGCCCGCCCCTGAATTGGATATGGAGATTGCAATTGCCGAAAATGAAGTCAGAAAATCATTGCCGAAGCCCATAAAAAGGAGCAGTAAGACAATAAATAAGGCAATGAATACAGAAATAAAACTCCACATGGATTGCAGAACAGGTTCAGGAAGGCAAATTTTGCCGATTTTAATGGGTACTATTGCATTGGGATGCACCAAACGAACCATTTCCCGTCTGGATTGTTTAAATATAATCAACGCGCGAATCACTTTAATGCCGCCGCTGGTTGAGGCAGCGCAGCCGCCCACCAGGCCAAGGAGAACAATTAAAATGGGCGTGAATGTCGGCCAATCATTGAACGGTTCAGCAAGAAAGCCAGTCGTTGTTGCCAGGGAGATAATATTAAACAAAACAGTGATTACTGTACTATGGCTCATATCAAAAAAATCATAAATAACCAGGCTGCCGGTCACAATCATCGTCGAAATTAATAAAAAACTGAGATAAGTGCGAAACTCTTCATCCCGCCAATAGTGTTTCAGGCTTCTTTTTTTGAAAGCAAAAAAATGGAGGGCAAAATTTGTGCCCCCAAGGAGCATAAAGAAACAGGCTATCAATTCAATTAGCTCGCTCCGATAGAAGGCAAAGCTATTATCATGCATAGAAAACCCGCCCGTTGACACGGTGGCAAAACTTTCGCCCAAGGCATCAAACCAGTCCATACCGCTTATCCAGTAACAAAGCATACAAAGCAGGGTTAGCAATACGTAAATGGACCACAAAGCCTTCGCTGTCTGCGCGATACGCGGCGTTAGCTTGCTATCCTTCATCGGGCCTGGGGTTTCCGCTCGATAAAGCTGCATACCCCCAACGCCAAGCATTGGCAGTATTGCGACTGCCAGAACCACAATTCCCATACCTCCCAAAAATTGCAGCTGCTGCCGGTAAAACAAAATGGCATGGGGAAGACTATCCAAATCACTAATAACTGTAGCGCCGGTGGTGGTAAGCCCGGAAACAGACTCAAAAAATGCGTCGGTGATTTGACTAGGACTATGAATTGCAAAAAGAAATGGCAGCGAAGCAAATAAAGAAAGGACTGTCCAGAAAAGGACGACTATCAAGAAGCCATCACGGGTTTTCAGTTCATTTCGATGTTGACGAAAGCTAAACCATAGGAAACAGCCGGTGCCAAAGGTGCATAGAAAGGCTGCCACAAAGGGCCATAAAAAGTTTTCTTGAAAAACGATATTAAAAATAATGGGGGTCAGCATGCTGATACTAAACAACATCAGCAGTACACCCAGAATCCTTAAAATCGTTTTAATCTGCATTTTTAACTCACAAAGCTTAAACTTACCTGGAAGAGGGATTCAATACTGCTGATATATTTTTTCTTTAGGATCAATAGAATAATATGATCGCCAGATTGTAATACCAGCTGAGAATCAACCATTAGTACTTGCCCTTCGCGAAAGATCGCGGCGATAGAACTGCCGGCTGGTAAATTCAATTGGTCCATGCTTCGCCCAACCACTTTTGAAGTCTGCGCATTCCCATGGATGATTAACTCTACAGCTTCTGCTTCACCATGCTGGAAACGATACACTTTTACCATATTACCGCGACGCAGCTTGGTCAGAATACTGCCTATGGTAATTAATTGGGGTGAAATGGCCTGGTCAATATTGCTGCCTTCAATTAAATCCACATAGGCATTTCGGTTTACGAGCGCCATAACCTGGCGGGCACCCAGACGTTTTGCCTGCAAACAGGACATGATATTCACTTCGTCATCATTCGTGACTGCACAAAATACATCAGTGAACTCAATATTTTCATTCACCAGGAGATCGCGATCGGCGACATCCCCTTGCAAAACCGTCCCTTTATGCAGTTGTGCTACCAATTCATGGGTGCGGTCGGGGCTGCGATCAATGACTTTTATCCGATAGCGTTTTTCCAGTGCCTGCGCTAATTCGGTGCCGATATGTCCACCGCCGGCAATAATAATACGACGATTAGGATGGGTATATCGTCCAAGGGCAATTAATGCCTGTTTAATTGCTTGCGGCGAGGCTATAAAAACCACTTCATCGCCGCCGTCAATCTGATGTTCATCGTCCTGTGGCTCAAGTACGGTTTTATCTCGAAAAACCATGACGACGCGTGCTTCAATGCTTTGCAGGTGTTCATGAAGCTGCCTGATGGTTTTACCCACCATTAAACCCGATGACATAGGCTTGATGGTTACCATCAATACATGGCCGTCTGCGAAATCAAGAACCTGAGAGACACCGGGATAATCAATCAGATTTTCAATGTGGTCCGTTACCAGCTTCTCCGGGCTGATGCAGACATCAACTGGCACATGTTCATTATGAAAGAGCTGGGGATATGTATAATAATTATGGGAGCGGATACGGGCTATTTTTGTAGGGGTGCGAAACAGGCTGTAGGCAATCTGGCAAGCCATCATGTTTATTTCATCGCTGTTAGTAACGGCAATAAGCATGTCTGCCTGTTCTATTCCTGCTTCAATCAGCACACTGGGGTAGGCCGCATTCCCGCGGACTGTCTGGATATCGAGGCGGTATTGCAGTTCCTGCAGACGTGTTTCATCCTGATCAATCAGGAAAATATCATTATTTTCTCTGGCCAGATTCTGCGCAAGGGTTCCGCCCACTTGCCCTGCGCCCAAAATTACGATGCGCATGGCAGTAAAATCCCTTCATAGACAAAGGTTGCAGGGCCTGTCAGATAGATTGGAGACTGCTTGTTTTGCCAGCGTACAGAGAGTTCTCCCCCCGGTAAATTAACCTGAATGGTCTCCTCCATCTGATAGAAGAGGCGTCCGATGGCCGCCGCGGCTACAGCTCCGCTGCCACAGGCTTGCGTTTCACCGCAGCCCCGCTCATAAACTCGAACCTGCAGACGATCATTGGATACAATTTCCATAAACTCGGCATTGGTCTGTTCTGGAAATAAGGGGTGAAAACTAATTTCTTCCCCAAGCGTTTTCACCGGCGCTTTCTGAATATCATTGACCAGTGTGACAGCATGCGGGTTGCCCACACTAATGGCATGAACTGCCACATTATTTCCTTTTGCCAGAGATAATATGTAGGATTCCTGCTGTTGCGTGACCAGGAAGGGAATTTCACTGGGATTTAAACGTGGGGGAGGCATTTCAATTGTTACCGAGTCATCCTTGTTCAGAATTAACTGCATGGTGGTGGTATGCGTTCCGACACGAATTTGTTTTTTAGTAGTTAGGCCGTAATGGAAGAGAAAGCGGGCGACGCAACGTGCTCCGTTGCCGCACTGTCCTACTTCTTGCCCATCAGCATTGATAATCCGATAAAAAAAATCCAGACCTTTTTCCTTCGCGGGTTCAACAATAAGACACTGATCAAAGCCAATGCCCTTATGACGGTCGCTAAGGTTTATTATCTCTTTGGCTGTCAAATCAACAGTCTGGTTAATTGCGTCTATGACGATAAAATCATTGCCTAAACCGTGCATCTTTGTGAATTTCAGACTCATGTTTGGCTCTCGGTTGGTCAGGAGTTGCTGGCTGTTTTCTGCTCCGGTAAATAGAGAGGTCCTTTTTGGCCGCAAGCTGAGACACTCATTGTTAAAGCAGTAAGGAGCAGGATTCGGCCAAGGATCTTTCCAGCTAATTTCATAGAAAACCCCGTGTCTATATTTTGATTATAATGAACGTCAGTTTGATATAAAAGAGAGCCGCTGTAAATGGTTCACAATTGGGTTTAGTCAGTGCTTTAAAAATTGCTCAGCATCGCGCCATTTTAAAGGCGTTCTCTGATTCAAGCTCGTCCAGCTTATTAAAAGTGTCGAGCAGGGCCTTGTTGACCCGCTGATGGGAGCAGGTGTTGATAATATGTTCTTTTTGCCTGTTTATTTTGCTGCCCTGCTCATTCGTTTCCGTCCAGCAGAGAATGTATTTCAATAATCGCGGTATACGGCTGCGTCCGGAATAATAGGGAATTACTTCAATCTCTATACTGCTGATGTGAGCTCCTTGCTTTTTTAGTTTTTTGGCGATGTCGTTTTCTACCGTTTCCAGAATGTTGTAATTGGCTGCAGCGGTTGCCGGAACAATGTTCTGTTGATCCTGACGGGCGGTAAAGCGCCAGGCGCCTAAATGGGTCCAGTGAAAATCATGCCCCTTGGATTTAACTTCAACAGGAATGCCATGGGCTTCGAATACATGTTTGCAGGTAGTTTTGAACAGGAAAAACTGGCTGCAGGGTCTGGGCTTGGCCCGGTTTTCTTCCATCTGTTGCAGTGTTGCTTTGAATGTCAATGCACCGGCAGGCTCCCATTCCTGTTTAATGCGGGAATGTATTGTTTCTTGTGAAATCTCCTCCAGCTCTAGTGCGCCCTTGAAATTATCACTATTGCGAGGGGTTATTGGCACATACACCTTCGCTGATTCTGTGCGGTGGACGAGCCGTACTTTTTGACCGCCCGGCGTTCTGCCTGTTTCGGTATTGATGTAACTACTGACAGGGCTGGCGGGAACAATTTTTGTAACGCGCAGTTTTTCTTTGAGAGGGGACTGGCAGAACTGGTTCCTGTCTTCCTCAGCCAGGATCAGCCGATTAGTGGAAAAATCTATTTCTTCAGAAGCATGATGCTTCCGCTTTTTGGAATGCTGTGTCTGGAACAAGGGGGCAGCGCCTCGTGGAAGATTTGGTTCCGCAAGTGCGGCAACCAGATTTTCATAAGGAATGTCCAGAAGAGAAGATAAATGGACGTGGAGGAAAAGCCGGGTTAAATGGCGGTTTTTCAAGGAATGAAAACGTTTGTATAATTCAAACCATACATAGGGAGTAAAACTCAAAACCCCATGGTTGGGTAACAGACGTAAAGCCCGAGCCCTGAATAGGTCAATCATTTCCTGATTAAAATGCTGCTGCAGGTAATTAAGGTTACTCCATCGGGTTATGCTAGAGCATGGCCTGGAGATGTACTTGCTGATGCAGTCTTCAGGCAGCCTCAATTGTAATGCCAGACCGTTTATCAGGTGAGATGCCTCTTCCTCTTTTCCTGCAGCTGCATATAATTGATGGGCTCTCTCCCAATCCTGTTGGGATAATTGAGTCGGCTGCATTTCCTGTATATATTGAAGGAATGATTCGATTTGCTCTGGCATTGTACTGCTTGTATAAGAATGATGCATCGGGGGCATCATTTTATCACTTATTTTGGACTTCCGCCAGAACCTGAATAAAAATATTGCTGCTTAAAAGCTCAACTATAGCCTTAGATAGTCATCTATTATTGCTTTTTCTTGCACTGTCGTAACTCATTGGTGATAATTTGTCTTTTTCTCGGAGGTCCTTGTTGAACGTTTACACAAAAGAGCCTAATACACCGCCCCTGGCTTCGATGATTTGGATGCATGGCCTGGGAGCTGATGCGTCAGACATGGCAGGGTTGGCGGCACAATATCCGATAAGCGCACTCCCCATTCGTCATGTTTTCATGAATGCCCCGATGCGAGCGGTAACAATTAATGGAGGCATGCATATGCCTGCCTGGTATGACATTGTCGGATTTGAGTTGACTGACCGCGAAGATGATGCAGGGATTAAAGAATCAGCAAAACAGATTAATGCGGCTATTCAATCACAGCTTGATGCGGGTATGAGCGAAAACCAAATTATTCTGGCCGGGTTTTCCCAGGGCGGTGCAATGGCCTTGCATACGGCATTGCATTGTCCTCATGCCCTCGCCGGCGTTGTCGCACTTTCCGGTTATCTACCCCTTGCTACTCAAAGTCAGTTCCATTTGCCTCGAAAGACTCCTTTTTTTATGGGCTATGGGCGTTTTGATAATGTGGTTTTACCCGAGTGGACTGCGTACTCTTATAAGCTATTGCAAGCGAATGGCTATCAAAATCTGAGCATCAAGGATTATCCTATGGAGCATTCCATTTGCCAGAGCGAGATTAATGATTTAGGGGACTGGTTAAAGAGTTTGTTGGGAGAAAAGGCATGACGATTGTACAAAAGTCACGCATTGTGAAGTTCAGCTGTGAGCAGATGTATACACTGGTCAATGAAGTCGAACATTATGCAGAGTTTCTTCCCTATTGCAGCCAAAGCATAATCCATCATCGTGATGCCGATGAAGTACAGGCAACACTGGTGATTGCAGCGGCTGGCATGAATAAATCATTTACCACTCGTAATCGTCTGCAAGCCAATAAAATGATTGAAATTCGTTTGGTAGATGGCCCCTTTAACCATTTGGAAGGTTTTTGGCGCTTTGATGAAGTTCCAGAGGGCTGCAAAATTTCTTTTGATTTGGAGTTTGAATTCGCAGGCAGAATGTTTTCCATGCTGCTTGGTCCTATTTTTGAGCAAATTACTAATAAAATGGTTGATGCTTTCTGCGAACGCGCTGAGAAAATATATGCTTGAAGTTGAATTGGTATTTATTCCGGCTGAAAATAAAATGTTTCAGGTGAAATGCAAACTGGCGGAAAAAGCCTGTGTAGGCAATGCGATTAAACAGTCTGGTCTGTTGCAGGCATACCCCGAAGCCCAGGATATGGAGTATGGCATTTTTTCAAAAAAAGTGACGGTGGATACTCTTTTGAAGGATGGCGACCGGGTTGAAGTGTATAGGCCCTTGACGAATGATCCTAAAGAGAAACGGCGGATACGGGCAAAGAAAGTTTAAGCTGTATTGCCATTCGTGCTCACTCGTTTGCCTCGGTTCCGAACCCGCGGCTGCGACCCATAACTATCTACACAAATGCGTCGAATCCCCGCGGCAACGACCGCGGGGCCCATGTCGGGTGGTCGAACATGCTCTTCAGATGAATTCCAATGTTGCCGAAAATAGCAATTAAATTTGTTAGAAACATGTCTTTTAAATATTATCCTAATTAGCAAAACCCATATTCTAAATAGGCTTCGTGTGGGCCCCGCGATCGCAGCCGCGGGGATTCGATATTTCTAATGCATTTGTGTTGAGACCTATGGCTTGGCAGCTAGGGCATGTGTTCGATTCGTGTTAAAACCCCATTACTGAAATACAGCGAAACATTCTTTATCTTCAGGGGCTCGCTGCCTTTGCGCCAGGTGTAGGCATAATCCCAACGGTTATTTGTAAAGGTAGGGCTTAAGAGACTGGTTCCCAGTAAAATGGCAACGTCCTGCTTAGTCATCCCCACCTTGAGCCGAGCGACTGTGGCTTGTGGTAGTAGATTTCCCTGTTGGACTATTCGCCTTGAAAAATCATAAGAGGCGCACGATGCAATGCTGAATGAAATTGTAAGAGCCAGTAAAAAACGAAACAATCGCATAATTTTGCCTGTCCTGAAAAATTTCGCCATAATACCATGTCATTCATAGAAAGACACTCCAATCGATTAGCTTTTTAAGGAGCCTGTGTGGAAGAGAGTCAACAGTTAAAAGACGCTGGATTAAAAATAACCATGCCGCGGCTCAAGGTTTTACAAATACTGGAGCAATCTAAAGAACATCATCTGAGTGCTGAAAATGTCTACAAGGCATTGTTAGACATGGGGGAAGATGTAGGCCTGGCTACGGTTTATCGCGTCTTGACTCAGTTTGAAGCCGCAGGCCTGGTTGCCCGGCACAATTTTGAAGGCGGATACTCTGTTTTTGAATTGACTCAGGGCGACCACCATGATCATTTGGTATGTGTAAAATGCGGACGGGTTGATGAATTTGTCGATGAAGTCATCGAAGAACGGCAGCGGCTCATTGCAGAGCGTGCCCATTTTAAAATGACCGATCATGCACTCAATATATATGGATTATGTCCAAATTGTCAGAAATAAGTAAAACTGCATTATACTTAGGTTCAAAAGGCCAGTATTTCAAGGACGTTACCAAATGAATGAGGAATTAGGCAAGGCTTATCAGGTGGGTGAGCTCCCCGCATTAGATCTTGGTGGAATCCTGGTTGACAACCAGTTATTACCTGATGCTCCCGTTAATCTCGTATTGAAGTCCTTTAACCGACATGGTCTGATTGCCGGTGCGACCGGAAGCGGTAAGACCAAAACCATGCAAGTACTTTGTGAGCAGTTGTCTCTGGCCGGTGTTCCCAGCCTGGTGATGGATATCAAGGGAGATGTCTCCGGTCTGGCGATGGCCGGCGTTGAGAGTGATTTTATACGCAAGCGTTGCCAGCAATTAGATTTAAGTTTTAACCCTCGTGGCTTTCCAGTTGAGATCCTAACCCTGAATGAAGAGCAGCAGGGGGTTCCTCTCCGAGCGACTGTTGCAGATTTTGGCCCCATCCTTTTTTCGCGCATGCTGGATATTAATGAAACCCAGGCTGGGGTAGTTACGGTGATATTTCAGTTTGCCAAGGAAGAGCAACTGCCATTAATTGATCTGGCCGACTTCAAAGCCTTGCTTCAGTATGTGCAATCGGATGCAGGTAAAGCGGAAATGGAGGCACGTTTTGGAGCGGTTGCTTCTTCATCAATAGGCATCATCACCCGTAAAATTATTGAGCTGGAAAGCCAGGGAGGCAACAGTTTTTTTGCGGAACCCGCTTTTAATGTGATGGATTTAATGCGCACAAACAATCAGGGCTTGGGTATTATTTCAATTCTTCGGCTTATGGATATGCAAGACAAGCCCAAACTATTCTCCACCTTCATGTTAAAGCTCTTATCTGACGTCTACCGAGTAATGCCTGAATTAGGTGATCCGGATAAACCTAAATTAGTGTTATTTATTGATGAAGCCCATCTGGTCTTCAATAATGCCAGCAAGGCTTTGCTTAATCTGCTGGATACAATCGTTAAACTAATTCGCTCTAAAGGCATCGGCCTCATTTTCAGCACGCAGACGCCCAATGATATTCCTGATTCAATTTTGAGCCAGCTGGGTTTGAAAGTACAGCATGCACTGAGGGCTTTTACCGCTAAAGATCGCCAAGCGATGAAGCTGGTGGCGCAAAACTTCCCGCCCTCCACGTATTATAATACGGAACAATTACTGACTTCATTGGGAATTGGCGAAGCCTTACTCAGTGCTCTTGATGGAAAAGGGCAGCCCACGCCGTTGATTCAGTGCATGGTGCGTGCACCGGAATCACGTATGGGGGCCTTGACTGAGCAGGAGTTATCTCAGGTTGTCAGCCAATCGACGCTTGTTATGCAATATCGTCGAAAGGTAAATACCCGTTCGGCGGCTGATATTCTGGCTGAAAGAAAAGAACAGGCCGCGGTGATGGATGAGAAGAATCATTCGGGTAAAACAGCAAAAAAAATACCTGAAGAGCCGTCCATAATCGATCAAATAAGTAAAAATACCTTGTTCCGGCAATTAGTTCGGCAATTTTTCCGGCAAATGACGCAGCAATTGCTTAAAATTCTGGGGATGAATAAGAAAAGCCGCTAGGCCGTGTTTGTAAACACAGAGCGGAGCTGCCTGGATAGGGCTCCGATCTGGATTGATTCGCCAAGGCTCGCAATGACGGTAGCGCCTCTGGGGATCTATTACTATACTTAAAACGACTAGTTGATAATAAAAAAGGGGTGACACGGAAGTGCTCTTTTTAAGTAATATGCAGAAATTGCGACATATCATTACTATAAAAGTCCTGGCTTCGTTTTCTTTGCTGCTCAGTTTGCTGGGTTTATCGCTATGGATATTTGCAGGCTATCCTTTTCAAATGGATGCCGGCAATCCCTATCCGATGCAATTTAATACGGCACTATGCATTGCTTTAAGCAGTATTTCGATCCTTGCCTTACCCTCCAGAAAACGCACCGCATTTTACTTAAGTCAGTTTGCCAATCTCGTAGCGGCGCTCTCCTTTCTGCAGTATTTAACAGGTATTAATTTTAATATTGATAATTTATTCGGCTATGCAAATTTAAATGTAAGCTATCCAGGACGGATGGCTCCTAATACCGCTTTGTGCCTGGTTCTGCTTAATACTGCAATTCTGATGTATTTAAAATGCCATTCCCGAATTGCCCGCTTTACACAGCTGACGCTTGTTTGTGTGGTTTTTGGCTTAACGTTGCTGGCTTCCCTGGCTTATTTTATGGAAATTAAAGCCATTTACCTCTGGTCAGGGTTGACAGCAATGTCTATTCATACCGCTTTGGCAATCATTTTCCTGAGCAGTTCACTCATTGCCTTGTTTTTGCTCCGCTTTAGAAAATTTTACATGGCATTGATTGAAACTATGGTCATAGTGGTTACTGGTACCCTGTCTTTTATTCTATTCTGGCAATTTTTGTACATGGATTTAGAAAATAATGTGCAGAGAAAAATCCAAAATGAAATGAGTGTGCTTTCAGCGTTGCCTACTTTTTTTCTTCTTTTCGGTTTAATCATAACCGGGTTGCTGGCATTTATTAATTATCTGAAGCACAACGTGCATTTAAAAAACGAGAAGCTTCACAGTCTGATGCAGAATAAAAGCCAGCAGTTCTCAGAGATAAAAACCAGGTATGAGCGCATCTATGAATATTCACCCGATATGCTTTTGTTCATAGATACTGGCAATCTGGTCACAGAATGTAATGAAACCTTTGTCGATACGATGGGTTATTTCAGAAAAAAAGGCATTCTGGGACGAAATGTATTTGATGTTTTGCATTTGAAAAATGAAAAAATAAGGCAGGATATCGCTAAAATATTAAAAGACCGGGGGGCAATTAAAAATCTGGAATTGACGTTAAGCAATCTCAACGGCGACGAGTTTCAAGTCATGCTGAAAGCCAGCCCCTTCCTGAATGAAAAAAAGGAACTGGTCGGCTACTCTTTCAGCCTGCGCGATACCTCTGACATACATGCATTAAAACAGGAGCTCATGGCTCGAGAATACAGCGTGAATCTGTTCCGTGAAAATATTGCGCTCTACGATCATATTCTCGACGAAACCACTGACGGTTGGTGGGATATTAATCTGGAAACCAGGGAGTGTCGATTATCAAGGAAATTATTGCGTTCCTTAGGTCTAAGTGAAAAGTTTTCGCATTCCAATGTCAATTTTTTTAAAGAGCACGTCATTCCTGAAGATTTTGCCATTGTTGAGAATAATCTCAAACAGCATATTCTTTCTAAAGGGCGTTTCCCGTTCAGGCAGGAACTGCGCTATCGGCATCAAAACGGGAAGCTGGTGTGGATATTTTGCCGTGGACAGGGAATTCTCGATCCCGATGGAAGAATCAGACGAATCGTGGGTACCCATGTTGATATCAGTGCATTAAAAATGACGCAGGCCAAGCTATCCCAGAAAATCAAGGAAATGGATTTAATTGATCAGTCGACCCACTTGATTTTGATGTCGGATGACATTGATAGCGCCCTGCTGAATTGTCTGTCCTTAATTGGCTTAACCACTCCTTTTTATAAGGGGGTACTCTATCGGTATATCCCTGCTGCCAACGAGATGATTGCCAGGGCAATCTGGACGAAAAAAGAGGTTGAACAGCAAACGCTGCTTGAGGGCGGATTTCCTGCTTTTTCCTATCGCTATGAAGAGGGTTTCATCGGGCGGGTGTGGAAAGAAGGTAAATCACAATTATCCAGGGTCGAGATGGAAAAAATGAAGGCAGTGGCGGTTAACAAATGGAACAAACAATCATTAGACCAGGTGGTGGCCATGCCTTTGTTTCTGAATGACAAGGTGGAGTGCATTTTCGAGTTCTATCCTGCTAAAAAAATGACGATTAATGAAAATGAATTAGGCTTATTTGATATGTTGGTTACTCAGCTTAGTCTGGCGCTGGAAAGGAAAAAAACGGATTATCTGTTGAAGCATTTAGCTTTGCATGATGAGCTGACACAGTTACCCAACCGCCGGGCCTGCCTGGAAATGCTGGAAATGACCTTAAGCCGTGCCAAACGAGGCAATGGCCGATTTGCCCTGATGTTTCTTGATTTGGATGGTTTTAAACACGTCAATGACAGTTTTGGGCACCATATCGGTGATTTATTGCTGGTTGAAGTGAGCCAGTTATTCAGAAAAGCTATCCGCCAACAGGATTATCTGGCGCGTTTGGCTGGTGATGAATTCATTATCATTATTCATGATTGGAATGACGAGCAGGTATTATCAGTCCTTGCTAACCGTCTGATCCAATCCCTTTGCCGGCCATTGGTGCTGGAAAATAATATTGTGAAGGTATCGGTAAGCATTGGCTGCGTTACCTATCCTGAAGCCGGAAAAAATATCGAGGAGATCCTCCGCCGCGCGGATTATGCGATGTATAAGGTGAAGCATGGAGGGAAGAACAGTTTCTCTGGATTCCGTACCTTGTAGATACACCCGCTATTTAACACGAACCGACAATTCCAGTATAAATTCAGCTACTTTTTCAGGGTTTTCCGGGTAGTTAACATAGGCATCAATCGCCACTTTTTTATTCACCCGTTCACCGCTGGTTTTGGACTCAAACAAGGCTGCCCTGACATCCTTTCCTTTGTCACAAACGAAGTAAACATCCGATTCCGGACGGCGAATGAAATTGGCATGGAAGGATTTAAAGACTAAAGACATATTCAGTTTCTCTTTGTCGGCATAATAAAATGCATGAAGCCCGCCTGCAACATCGGCACCCACTGCCAATGCACCAAAATACATCGAATGAAGGTGGTTGCGGCTGCGCCGGCGCAAAGGTATCTTCATGACAATCTGCTCATCTGTTAACACAAGAAGTTTAGGACGTAAATGGCCAATTAAGGGAACCTGGAAAGTTCCAAAGTACCAGAGAAAATACTTGAACCGTTTAAATAAGGTCATATCTTATCCTAAGTCGTAGTCCGGGCTGTAAAGCCCAGCCTTGCGTATTTGCTGGACTTACAGCCCAATCTGCATTAATGGTCTACAGTAAAAGTACCTGGCAATGTTTTCGGTATCCAGTTTGCGACAGGTGAAAACGCGTCTGCATGGGTGAAGGATGAAAAGATTGCAAGACTTAATAAAAATGATTTTATCAGTTTAATCATTATTTTTCTCGGCGAACGGACTTTTATTTTATCGTCAGCACAAAGTCATACTTTAATTAATCTCCACAAGCCAGAGCCAAAAGGGTATAATTGATTGTTTTTTGTTTTAGCAGGTCAGCCATGCACAGGATTAGTATACGCGGCGCAAGAACACACAATTTAAAAAATATTGATGTGGATATTCCGCGCAACCAGTTAACCGTGATTACAGGATTATCTGGCTCGGGGAAATCATCCCTTGCCTTTGATACGCTTTATGCAGAAGGTCAGCGGCGCTATGTGGAGTCATTGTCAGCTTATGCCAGGCAATTTCTATCCATGATGGAAAAGCCTGATGTGGACTCTATTGAAGGGCTTTCGCCCGCCATATCCATTGAGCAGAAAGCGACTTCCCATAACCCACGCTCCACAGTGGGGACGATTACCGAAATTTATGATTATCTGCGCTTATTATTTGCCCGGGTAGGAGAGCCGCGTTGCCCAACGCATCATCACAATTTGCATGCCCAGACGATTAGCCAGATGGTGGATCAGGTGCTGGCCTTGCCGGGTGAAGAGCGGGCGATGATTTTAGCGCCAGTGGTGAAGGAGCGCAAAGGCGAGCATCTTCAGTTAATGCAGCAATTACAAGCCCAGGGCTATGTTCGTGCCCGTATTGACGGCGAACTCTGTGAACTTGATGATCCGCCCAAACTCGCATTACGCCAGAAGCATACCATCGAAGTGGTGGTTGACCGATTCAAGATTAGAGAGGATATCGCCCAGCGCTTGAGTGAATCCTTTGAAAATGCACTTAATCTGGCAGAAGGTATTGCGATCGTCGCTTCTCTGGATGGCCGCTTTGACGAGATTGTTTTTTCATCCAAATTTGCCTGTCCGGAATGCGGTTACAGCTTAAGTGAACTGGAGCCGCGCTTATTCTCCTTTAATAATCCGGTGGGCGCTTGTCCTTCCTGTGACGGTTTGGGGGTGGATCAGTATTTTGATCCGCAGCGCATCATCCATGATCGAACAGCAAGCCTGGGTGCTGGAGCCATACGCGGCTGGGATAAGAAGACGACTTATTATTATCCTTTACTGGAATCGCTGGCCGACCATTATCAGTTCGATATCGAATTGCCTTTTGAGAAACTGCCCGAATCGGTTCAGCAGATTATTCTGTACGGCAGCGGTAAAGAGGAAATTGAATTCCGCTATCATCGGCCGCATGGCGGCAATATGCTGAAAAAACACCGCTTCGAGGGTGTTATCCCTAACATGGAGCGCCGTTACCGGGAATCTGACTCAAGCATGATGCGCGAGGAACTGGCGAAGTATTTGTCATCCCGCCCCTGCCAGCTTTGCCAGGGGGCGCGTTTGCGGGAAGAAGCCCGCAATGTGTTTATTCATGATATCAATTTACCCGAAATTGCCAATTACTCGATTGAAAAAGCGCACGAATTTTTTAAGCATCTGCATTTAAGCGGTTACCGCGGAGAGATTGCTGACAAAATTAATAAAGAAATTACCGAACGCCTGGGATTCTTGGTAAATGTCGGTCTGGATTATTTATCGCTGGCGCGGAGTGCGGAAACCCTTTCTGGCGGTGAAGCGCAGCGGATTCGTCTGGCTAGCCAGATTGGTTCTGGCCTGGTAGGGGTAATGTATATTCTGGATGAGCCATCTATCGGTTTGCATCAGCGCGACAATGATCGCCTGTTAAGCACACTGACTCATTTACGGAATCTGGGTAATACGGTCATTGTAGTGGAACATGACGAAGATGCCATTCGCTCTGCGGATTTTGTGCTTGACATTGGCCCGGGCGCGGGTGCCCATGGCGGGCGAATTATCGCTGCGGGTACACCAAAGGAAATTATGGCAGAAGAGAAATCGCTCACGGGGCAGTATCTTTCCGGGGTTCGATCCATCGAGGTTCCGAAACAACGTAAGCCGCTGGACAGCAAGCGTATGCTGCATTTAAGCGGGGTTTGCTGTAACAATCTGGTTAATGTCAATGTGAGTATTCCCTTAGGTTTGCTCACCTGTGTAACAGGAGTCTCGGGCTCTGGTAAATCCAGTTTGATTAATGACACCCTGTATCCACTGGCTGCAAACCAACTGAATCGGGCCAGTGTGATGACACCCGGTTCGCTTAAAGAAATCAGCGGCCTGGAACATTGCGATAAGGTTATCGATATTGACCAAAGCCCTATTGGACGTACCCCGCGTTCAAATCCGGCCACCTATACTGGTTTGTTTACTCCTATTCGTGAGTTATTCTCCGGAACCCCCGAAGCGCGGGCGCGCGGCTATCAGCCTGGCCGTTTCAGTTTCAATGTGAAAGGCGGGCGTTGTGAAGCCTGCCAGGGTGATGGTTTAATTAAGGTGGAAATGCATTTTCTGCCCGATATATATGTTGCCTGTGATATCTGCAAAGGGAAACGTTACAACCGTGAAACCCTGGAAATACAATACAAGGGAAAGAATATTCACGAAGTGCTTGATATGACCGTTGAGGATGCACGCAGCTTTTTTGATGCGATTCCTGTCATTGCCAGGAAATGCCAAACATTAATAGATGTCGGTTTATCCTATATTCGTCTCGGGCAGAGCGCGACCACCCTATCAGGCGGGGAAGCGCAACGTATCAAACTGGCGCGTGAATTATCAAAGCGCGATACCGGAAATACACTCTATATTCTTGACGAGCCTACGACAGGGCTGCATTTTCATGACACCCGCCAATTGCTGGGCGTGTTATTCCGCCTGCGGGATCAGGGAAATACCATTATTATTATTGAGCATAACCTGGATGTTATCAAAACGGCCGACTGGATTATTGATTTAGGGCCAGAAGGCGGCAATAAGGGCGGAAAAATTATTGCGACGGGTACGCCGGAAGACATTGCTAAAAATAAGGGATCTTATACGGGCATGTTTTTGAAGCCTTTATTGAAGAGGAGAAAAGAGGCAGTGCTTAGTTAACGGGCTGTCTTTGCGAACGCAGTGAAGCAATCCAGATCTTGTGCCGCATTCAGGCTCCGCTCTGGATTGCTTCGCCAAGGCTCGCAATGACGGGGGGAATGGCATAATACCCATTCGCTCCCCGTCTTTGCGAACAACGTGAAGCAATCCAGAAACGATCCTTGCTGGCACATCAATCTGGGTTGCTTCATCAAGACTCGCATCTCTGTTATACAGATAGCATTTCTGGCGCCGCCGCTTCATCGTTATGCGTATCCGGCCTGAAACTGAAAAAGGAAGGATTATACTGCCTTAACTCTTCACGCAGACGGTAACCCCAGCTGACAAACAAACCTAAACCCAGAAGGGTGATGAGAGGGGTTGATGTTGCCATCCCCAGGTACATAAATCCAACACCCCATAGTAAACCTGAGGGATTGGTCGCTGGATCACTGGTTCTCTGAAAATATTGGGCATGCTCAATTGCATTGTTATAGGAAACGGTAAAGCTGTCTTGTCCGGCTTTTGTTTCGAGTTCGCTCATAGCAGAAAACTATTAAAACTGTCATTTTATGAACCAAAAAAAGTAAAGTCAAGTGACTGACTGGTCGGTAACTAACCAGACTGAGCGGGGTGGAGAAATTTGATTTTTATCAGAAAGTTGCTATAACTTACCTTATAAAAACAAATTGGATGATAACATGGGAAAGTTCTTGCTATTCATTTTGGTGATCATTGCGCTGTTAGCTTTCTGGGTAATCAGCATCTATAACACCCTCATCGGGATGATCGAGGCGATCAACAATAATAAAAGGCAAATTGATATTCAGTTAGATCGCCGTTACAAGGTATTTGAATCACTGATTCAAACGGTCAACAAATACATGGATTATGAAAAGACTACGCTGAAGGATGTTGTGGCCCTACGTAATCAGGCGCAGGCGGCAAGAGCTGCAGGTGATGAAAAAACCAGAATGGCTGCAGAAAACCAAATCTCACAAATTGCATCCGGAATCAACCTGGTATTTGAACAGTATCCCGATCTGAAGGCCAGTCAGAATATGCTCCAGCTGCAAGAGGAAATTGTTAATACGGAAAATAAATTATCCTATGCCAAGCAGGCCTATAATGACAGCATAGAGCGTTATTATGCCAAGAAAAAATCCTTCGTAGAGGCCATGGTGGTTAACTTTTTTGGCGACAAACTGAATAAAGAATTTGAATACTGGTCCTTGCCTGAAGATCAAATCAAGGCTCGCGAAGATTACACTGTTAAATTTAACGAGTAAGCCATGCCGCTATCAGACTACCATGGGTCGGTAGGTGACTGGCGAGCCCAGTTGAAGAAAAACCAGCGTAAAACCAGGGTGGTCATCGCCCTGTTCATCCTGATTTATACCGGGGTGGGGCTGGTAGCGGATGTTTTCGTTCTGCAATCCACCCATCCCAATCTATCCCTCCAGCAAGCGTTCTATGCATTACTGACTCTGCAGATAATCCCTTATGCCACGCTTATTATGGGCGGAATTGCTGTGATTTCCTTGCTCATTACTTATGCCATGTATGATCGAATCATGCTAATGGGCACTGAGTATCGGGAAATTACCCCGGAAACAGCACAGAACCTACAGGAAAAACAATTATTTAATGTGGTGGAAGAAATGCGCGTTTCCGCCGGACTGAAATACATGCCTAAAGTATTTCTCATTGAAGCCAATTATATGAATGCTTTTGCCAGCGGTTACAGCGAAAAATCAGCGATGGTTGCCATTACCCGGGGGCTAATCGACAAACTCGATCGTGCGGAATTACAGGCAGTAATGGCGCATGAATTAAGCCATATCCGGCATCAGGATATTAAACTTACTTTAATGGTTGCTGTGCTGAGCAATATTCTGCTACTGGTCATCGATATGCTCTTTTATTCGATGATTTATAGGCGGGATAGACGGAATCAGGATAACCGCCTGTTTTTAATCATTATGGTTTTGCGTTGGGTCCTGCCCATACTGACAGTCGTCCTGGCTTTATTTTTAAGCCGTACCCGGGAGTACATGGCTGATTCGGGCGCCGTTGAACTCATGCGCGATAATGAACCCATGGCGCGTGCTTTATTAAAAATATCTGAGGATCATTCTACCAACGCAGAGGAATATACCCAGGAATATGGCAGAACACCCCATGAGCAGCTAAGGCAGGCTTCATATCTTTTTGATCCTTCCAGTATTGATCCGGTGAAATCCCTGTCGAGTGCTTTCTCTACCCATCCTCTGACTGAACAGCGTTTAGAGGCTATCGGGTTTAAGAAGAAGCAGAATAAATAGGCTTTTGAATCGCTTCTTCAAGCCCCGTAACGACGGCACCCGTCTTTGCGAATCCTTCGAGACGCCGCTAAGCGGCTCCTCAGGCCGAGCGGATTGTGGTTTTCCGCTCCAAATCCCAGCGGCATCACCATCCAATCCCTACGGCATCACCATCCGAATCCCCGCGGCAACGACCGCGGGGCCCACACGAAGATTTAGGATATCGGTTTTGCTAATTGAGGATAATGTTTGAAAGGCTTTTTTCTAATTGCTATTTCGGCAACATTGGAATTCATCTGAAGAGCATGCTCAGTTACCAGGCATGGATCCCGCGGTCGCTGCCGCGGGAATTCGGTGAAGCATCAAATCATTGGCTGAATCCGGCAACGAATCGAATAGTTCGTTTCAGTTTCTGGTTCAGTAAACGTTAACTCATCATTGTTATTGAGGGTAATCTTTTTATCGTGATAATAAACTCCCTCATTCTTCAATACATTCACCAGGTCTCCTCTCTGAAAAAGCCCGATGATATGTTTGATTAATGCTTTTGATGAGCTGTTATTAAAAATACCATGATAAGAGTTGATCACCTTGCTTTTATCGAGAATGCTGTCAATTTGTTTATCAATGTTCTTTTCAGAGTCCATGTGGGCTTTTAAAAAACTCTGATTGGCTAGCAAAAGCTCAATAAAGTTCAGGATATTTTCTGTTTTGACCGTTCGATACGACGACCAGAAGCTAAGCTTGGAACTGTATTTATTTTCCAGAAAGTCAAAAAGAGTGGAAAACTTATGAACGATCACAGTTTCATGATCCATTTCCTTCTCATAGAAGGCCATTCGTTCCTGTTGTTTTTCCAATTGGTGTAAGGCCAGGTTCAATTGCCGTTCAAGCTTTTCAATGATCGCCCGTTCCTGGCTAATGCTCGATTTCAAGGATTGAAAATCGTTTCTTAATTCCTCACTGGCTTTATTAAAGCTTTCCTCGTAGCGATTGAAGCGTTTGATAATACTTTCAATCCGGCCTTCCATTTCCTGTTTCAGCGAAAAGAGCTCCTGGCTGGCCTCCTTGGCCTCGGATGAGTCATTTCTGGAAAGTATGCCTCGTACCTTATCCAATTTGCCATCCAAAGCCGTACTTAGCTCCTTGATATCTTTTACATTATCGCTGAACTCGGAAAGAATGAGCTTAAAAATACCTTCATTCTTCTGTTCAATTTCTTCAATTTGCTGCAAGTGTTTTTTATTCTTATCTTTTAATTCCTGAACAATTTCCTCTGCTTGTTGAAATTGGTTCTTTACTTTGGCAATGTCGCTGGAAAGCCCAGCTATTTCTGCTTGCTGCTGCACATTTTGCCGGGTCAGGAGTTTGTTTCTGGTTTTTAATTTTTTTACTCGTTCACCATCCAAATCAATATGCTGAATCAAGGTTTTCATTTTCTCAATAATATCATTCAGCGCATGATGAAATTCATCTAAAGGATCGAGGGAATAGTCGCGAAACTGTTCTCTGATGTTATCCTGTAATTTAATTAATTTTTTATGATATTCGATAAATGAAAACAAATTGCCATGTTTTGGGTAATGAAAAACAAGCCGTTTCTCTTCCGAAACCAATGAGTTTTTTATGTCTTCCCAGCTAAACGCAGAGTCAGCCATTTGCTTTAGAATTTGATATAAAGTATGGGGGATATCGGCTTCTTTTTCTCCAAAAGCTAATTTATAACTGCTAACTTGCCCTCCTGAAATCTTTCCGGCTGTAAAAAAAGAGGAAATATGCAGTTTACCGGACAGTTTTTCAATGGCTTCATTTACCTCAGTCAGTTGGATCTGCGTGAATTTAAGCGAAGTAAATACTTCATTTTCGGAAGGGTCCACCTTGTTAAATTGTGCAGGTAACTCGGGGTTCAAGCCCAAAAGCCGGGTTAAATTATATTCTTCAAAAGTTCTGGCCACATTAAACAAATAAATTCTACTTTCTTTTGTAATATTATTGGGATCAAAGAATGCGCTGCTTTCAGACACATAATTTTTACCTAATGCATCCTGATTATATTGCATGCGCTGACGTAGAAACTCGAGCTCATTGAGGCAGCGTTGAAATACGGAGTTAGTAATAAACTCTTCACGCCGGATTAATTTATCCTGATCAATAATCTCGCTGGTTGAAATAAAGGACTGTCCTGGAGGGCTTGTTGGCAACTCATTACTGTCCATCCATTTGGGATCATTCATCAGATCCAGTAATTCCTTTATGTGCCTGTTTTTAGATAGTAAATCCGATAGGCGCTTCATGGTTTCCTGGTAGAGAATACCGATAACCAGGCGCTTGGAATGATATTCGCCTTTCTCTGACATTCCCTTAAAACCATATTGCACTGCCGATTGCAGGAAATCTTTTTCGAGTGCCTGGCAGATAAACAAAAGTTTAAAAATCGCTGTTATGTCGCGCGCTAATTGCTCTTTTGCATTTTTATCGATTGGCGTTTTAAGCGTGAAACCATTGCCTGGTTCCCAGGCAGCAATTTCTGCAAATAACTTTGGATTTTCGAATAAATCCTGGTAGCGGACAAACGATAGGGCATCATCGTCCTGGGCAACCTGATTGAGCTCCTCAGAGATCCTTGCCAAAGGTTTTAGGAGTTTGAAAATACCATTTTTATTAAACTCCACTTTTCCGGTAGCCTGTTTTGTATCCGCCCTCAGCATGTCCTGAGTCAACTTATAGGCTGAAATCTGCGTATCATCTTTAGCGGCCTGTGCGTCAAATAAGCGGGCAAAAATCTCCATTAAATGGTTGCTCATATCATAAATATCGCGCGTGCAATGGGCTGACATGGTTTGCACACTGATTTCACGCTGTTCAATGATTAATTGATCAATCAGCCCATCAAAATGTTCCTGTACTTTTTCCGCCAGTGTAGCCCGTTGTGTTTGCGTGGTCATAAAATATTCAAGAATCGTCTTGTTGCGATTTGCAACCAGGGCTTTATTGTTTAACACGTTGTTAAAATACGTTTTAATGATTGTTTTAAATTTTTCCAGACGCTCTTCGTTTTCCTGCCCGGGTAAGCTGGCAATTGCTTTCATTGCCTGAATGAGCAGAATGGTTGTGTTGTGCATAATTTGCACGGTGGCTACAGCAAGGGCACGGTTTTCAGATTTGATTTCCTGTCGATTGTTGAGGTAACTCTCAAAATATTCATCAATCGTTCGTTCTTTGGCAAAAGCCAGCGTATCGGGCGGTGTCAATGAGCGACTGCTTTGCTGCAGCTGATGAACCTGGAAAATACTGTCGTTTGCCTGAAGCGGGTGCAGCTTACAGAACTCTTCAAACTCGGGTTGCAACAGGTTACCGAGGTTCAATTGCAACTCGCAACCTTTGTCCAGATTGTTTAATTGTTTGATGGTGTTTTCGAAGATGCTTTTACAATTGGCATTGATGAACTCTGCGCCGCTTTTTGACAAGCCTTCCATTTGCATGATAAGTTTATTCTTGTCATGTTGCGCTTTTAAAGAACATATATAGCCTGTCACAACTGAACCGGCAACCGCACCTGCCCCACCTGCGATCACTTCGCTGGAAACCAACTTAGTGCCGATCATTGTGCTCAATAGTCCAAACATGTTCATCTCCCTTAATGCATCAATGAATGCTCTTCCGTGAAACGCTTAAACAATTCATTGAATTTTTCAACGTATTGTTTAAATCAGCATTGATTTGTTAACCATATAACAGGTTTGATAAAGTCGTCAACGCCTGTACAGCGAATAAAAACAATTTTTAGGAATGGGCATTTGGATTAAATAGTGTAGCAAAGATACGGCTTTTTAGCCTATGGATTTATGCTATGAAAAAGAGAGCCCAGGCGAATCGCATGTCGTTGCGCGCCCAGGTGTTTGGGGGGGTTAGGAGACCAGGCAGCATCCTGGTGCATCATCATTGCTGTCTTCCGGAGTTTCCTGTACAACAGGAAATAAATTGCCATAGACAATGAGTAAATTCTGCATAAAATCATTTGCGTCACTATTAAATGCCGCATGTTCGGGCAAGTGCCGGGAATGGTATTTTGCAGAAATATTATTTATTAGCTGCAGACAAAATGCATGTTGTTCGTTCCTGGGGGTAAGGGCGGCGAAGGCGCTTGAGAGAGGATTTTTTGGCTTGGGGGCATCTTCAAGCTCCACCATATAATTAAAGAGTGCCTGTATATCAAGCACATTCAGGCAGCGCATTAAGCTGGGATAATTGCACTCCAGACTGCAGTTGGTATTATCTAATAATTCAAGGCACAATTGGCGTAGTGGTTCTGCCTTGGCATTGAGAGGCAAGTCTACCAGTTTCTTGCGTGTCTCGCTTCGACGAACATCATTGTCTTCAAGGGTTTTTCTCCATCCCGCTATTTTTTGCAGGAGGGTCTCCTCAGTGAAATAGGTCATCTGCATCGGACTGGATTGTTTGGGAATGTCTTTGAAGACATTAACGGCATCCTCAAAATTATGAACGCCCTGTAATTTATTTTTTAGTAATGTAATCCGTTGACAAAACTGTGTCTCTTCTTCATTTGATTTAACAATGCGCTCAAGTTCCAAAATAAAATTCGAGAGAATAGTAGCTGACGACATATGACCTCCTTGCAGTGTTTATTCTCGCAATCCAACCCCTTTCTTTAGCAGTACCATATTGACACCAATTAATAATAACATCAACCCAAAAATAATGCACATCGATAAATTCATGTTCATTTCCTGCTTGCCAATCATCGCGTGACGCAATGCAGTAACCATATAAAGTATAGGGTTAAGATGGGATAACTTCTCCCAGAAAGGAGGCAACATCGCTGTGGAATAAAAGACCCCTCCGAGATAGGTTAACGGCGTTAGAACAAAGGTGGGAACCAGCATCACATCGTCAAAATTCCTTGCTACCATGGCATTGGTAAAACCCGCCAGGGAGAAAACAGCAGAAACCAGCAGTACGACCAATAAAGTCATTGGCAAATGGTGAAGATCAATAGGCACAAAATACCAGGACACCAGGAAAACCAGAAAAGCAACAATTAAGCCGCGCAGAACGCCGCCAAGCACATATCCCAGCAAAAGCAAGCCATCATGCATTGGGCTAACCAGCATTTCTTCGACGCTTTTCTGAAAGCGGGCAGTAAATAAAGAAGTCGAAACATTGCCGTAGGCATTCGTTATGACTGTCATCATAATCAAACCAGGGGCAATAAATTCCGGATAGTAAACCCCGTCAATCTTTCCAATTCTTGGGCCGATTAAAGTGCCAAAAATTAGAAAATACAGAGCTGTTGTTATAACAGGCGGTAGAAATACCTGGGAGCTGATACGAAACATCCGCACGAGTTCGCGTCGGACAACCGTATAGAAAGCAATCAGCTGTTGATTAATGGTCATGATTAATTAAATCCAGAAAAAGTTCTTCAAGGCGATTGGTTTTATTACGCAGACTTTGAATTTTGATACCTTTGGCGGTAAGCTCGGCAAATACATCATTTAGAGAAACATTATTGCTCACGCGAAGTTCGAAGGTGGTACAGTCAATAAGCTTGGTTTCAAACAAGGGCATTGGGGGTAATTGTTCGATGGGTTCCTGGGTATTAAAGACAAATGTCTGGTGATTCAGGCTATTTAAGAGATTTCGCATGGATGTGTTTTTTATAATCATCCCCTCATCAATAATGGCGATATGCTTGCAGAGCTGTTCTGCTTCTTCCAGGTAATGCGTGGTTAAAATAATGGTTGTGCCTTCTGCATTAGTTTGGGTTAGAAAGTCCCACATGCTGCGGCGAATTTCAATATCGACACCTGCTGTCGGCTCATCAAGGATGAGAACGCGCGGCTGATGCATAAGGGCTCTGGCAATCATCAGGCGCCGTTTCATTCCACCCGATAAATGCCGAACGATACTATTGCGTTTTTCCCATATACCCAATTGCTCCAGCAGGACATGTGCGCGGATTTTCGCCTTGCGGCGGGGGATCCCGTAAAAGCCTGCCTGATTCAGGAGGATCTGCTCGCAGGTTTCAAAAATATTAAGATTGAACTCCTGGGGCACTAAACCAAGGCAGGATTTGGCGAGATAGGGATGTTCATCCAAATCATAGCCGCAAATGCGAATGCTGCCTGACGTTTTAATCAGCAGAGTGGAAATCAGACCAATGGTCGTTGATTTCCCGGCCCCGTTTGCTCCCAATAAAGCAAAAAAATCGCCGGTTTTGACGGTCAGATCAATTCCCTTTAAGGCCTCAATTTGATTGCCATAGGTTTTGCGTAGTTGTCTAATTTCCAAAGCGTTCATGCTGGACATACTGATTGGAGAAAGATCCAGTATAGCTAAAATCCTCAGTTTGGGGAATTTAAGTGATCACTAAACTCATCTTCCTCATCTTCCTCCTCCTGCTCCTCATTTGAGGATACATTCCCTAAATTAGCCTTTCTTATCTCCTCAAGTTTTTTTAATACCTCTGTGTTACACCAGTCTGGAAGGAATTTTTTTTTTTATCATCAGCGCTCGCCTCAGTGTCATCTATTTTGTTCAGATTTTTCAGGACATGCTCCAGTTCTTCTTGCACGCTCTTAAAAAATGGCGTTTGCCCTGTCCGTTTGACTACTGTCTGAAGTTTGATAGCCCGTTTTGCCGTAACCTGCTCCCCTTGCGGGACGGTTGCCGGACGTGGGGGAAGACCTGGCGGAGGAGGGGGCGCTGCCGGCGGTTTTGCTGTGGGTAAGGGACTTGATTTTGAAGAAGTATCTGGCTCAGGGGATGCAGTGATGATCACGGGGGCTGTAGCCGGTTGTTTCTCTGCTTCTTTGATCACAGGCTTTGCAGGAAGCTGTATCCCCGGCGGTTCTTTGTCATTTACGGCATGCGGGTTCACCGAATGGCTGGCTTTCTGTATAAGGCCCCATGCTTCGTTGTAGCGATTAACCTGTTCTCTAAGATTTTGTAATTCATCTTCCTTATCGCCCCGATGCCGTTCCAGTTCATCGTTTTGCAACTTCAGGTCGAGTATTTGCTGAGATAGCTGTTCTATCTGGGTCTGCAGTGTCTGTATCTTGTCTCTGTAAGCTAAAATTTCTAAACAGTGAGCATTTCTTTCCTTGAAAATAGCTTCCATTAAGTTGCCTGTAAGGCTGGTTTTCGCATTGATTTTTATCATTAAAGCAGTGCCGAGGTGATGCTCATCCTTCCTGTTTTTTGCATGCTGCTTGTTAAACTCTCCCATATGGGTTAAGAAAATCGGATCATCCGTGAGGAGCTGCAGGGAGGAACGGTTTAAATAATCGAGCAAATTGTCTTCATCAAAAACATCAGGTGTTGTACTAAAACAATTGTAAAGGGATTTGATATTCTCGAGAATTTTTTCAGCATGGACATCTTTTTTCCAGGAGGCCAAGGATAAATAGCGGCTTAAATTACTTTTTTCATATTGTTCAATTAAGGTACTAAACAGCGAAATAAATTCTTTGCTGAGGCTCATTTTCCACTCCCTGGATTTGAAAAGGGCAAGTCCCTTCAATCCATTTAATAGCAATCGGCTAATAAATTCAACAGACTGAATTAATAATTTGATCGGTATTCGAGCGCTTCAACCATCCGGCAATGCTGATACGGGTTTGCTGCGTTAACTCAACTTCATGGGGGAGATCGCTGGTGAAGCAGATAAATCGATCCGCCTGCGGTAAAACAGAGGTCAGGAGTTGTTCTTCTTTATTGTAAAGTTTTAAAGCGCCGCCGTATTCAGTTTGCCAGGTTTCATTGAGATAATAAACACAGGAAATACGCCTGCTTTTATCATTCTGAAATTGATCGACGTGTTTTTTATAGAAGGTGCCGGGTTGATAAATGGCATAATGGGTTTCGAACTGATTTAAACCGAGAAACAGAACGTTGTTTAACTCGCGAACGATTTGATTTATTTTTTGAAAATAAGTGCTGACTGCCAAATCAAACTCATCGGGATCGAGCCAGAGAATGCTGTCACCGCGGATTTCATGTTGACTTATCGCCGAATTACCAACACGTGCCAGCCTGAAACGCTGGTCTGCATCGCCGCTTAAAGCGTTCGTCCTAAGCTGTTTAGCGTGTTCGCCGCCCAGAAAATTATCTACAATATGAAAGCCTTGGTTGCAAAGATCATCAATCAGATTTGAGTCGACCAACATGGACATCCACAAAAAAGGAGAAATCATAGTCCATTTTTGAATGGAGAGCGAGGATTTATCAGAAATCCTTTACCTCTACATTAGCAAATCCTTTGACTGCTACGTTCTGCGTTTTATCCGCAGAATCCAGCGATCTTGCCAGGCGCCTCGAGCCCGCGTGCAAAGCCATAGGTATCTGCACAAATGCAGTCGAATCCCCGCGGCAGCGACCGCGGGGCCCATGTCTGGTGGCCGAACATGCCCTTCAGAGGAATCCTATGTTGCTGAAAATAGCAATTAATTACAGTTAGTAACAAGTCTTTCAAACATTATCCTTAAATTAGCAAAACCAATATTCTCAATAGGCTTCGTGTGAGCCCCGCGGTCGTTGCCGCGGGGATTCGGATGGTGTTGCCCCCGCTATTTCCCATTCAGCAATCTGCGCCGTTCCTGCCAGTCAGGCAAAAATTGAGTCATGAATCGTTTAAACCGATGATTATGGCTCGCTTCAAGCAGATGAACCATCTCATGTACGAACACATATTCAATGCATTCAAAAGGATGGTGAATTAACTGTAAATTCAGACAGATACGCCCTGTTTTCGTATTACAGGAACCCCAGCGGCTCTTCATCGAGCGAATGTCAAAATAGTTGGGGAATACCTTAATGAGCGGCTGCCATTTTTCAAGCAATATTTTAATATGATTAGTTAACTCCTGGCGATACCAGCTATTCAGTAAACGATCGATAGTGTTTCCAGGCTGGAGTGAGTAATGTAATGTCTTATCATTGAGTCCATGAATCTGATTGCTCTCCTGGTCCTGTAACCCCAGAAAATAGGTTTTTCCCAGATATTTTATTTGATCTGCTGGAAGAGGATGAGGCTGACGGTGTTCTTTGACCTGCCGATGCTTTTCAACAATCCAGGCTCGCCTGCTTTCTATAAATTGTTCGATTGATGAGTTTGCCATTTGTAATGGCGCGCTGACAACAATGTCACCATGTGGTGCTGTTATTTTTAAATAAAGATGCTTAATCGGCTTTCGGATAATTGTAACAAGCAATTCCTTCGTTATAATTTGTTGAACCACGCTGCCATCCCGATTAACTCAAAAGCCCATTATAACTGCTCTATCGTTCTGCCGGTATACATGGGCTGTCAACGTATTCACCATTAATCTTCAGCACCATATTAACGCTGCGTCGATGATAGCGTGAGAGTAAATCATATTGGGCTTTAGTCATATAACCATAGCTGTTACCGCAATAAACCAGCGAGTGAGCCGAAGCGGAGGGGCCCGGTTTCAAAGGTAAATCACATTCCCATCGAAAACGGGTAATATCGCAGTTTGCAAATGATAAGGAAACTGGCAAGATGAACAAAAGGGACGCTATACTTTTTTTCATGGCAGGCTCTTTTTATTATTGTTTAATTACCATATCGGCTATTGCCATTATTTCTTTAGTGGGATAAGCCCTTGCAAGGAGTAGCAGCGTGGCATTAACAACCAAGGATTATCTCGATTTTTTACGGGCGGGTGACTATCTCCGTGCACTGGACTGGATCATTTATCTTGAACAAAAATGCGGTGCAAAGCCTGGGAGCGGCGATGATTTGTTGCCGATTGCTACATTTGAATTAATCCGATATGGATTTCGTTTGGAAGACATGAAGCATATTAGCCTTCTTTATGCTGCACAGGGTGAAAGTCTGTTTAAGGGCGCAGCGGGATATGGTTGTACTCAGTTCATAAGCGCTGCGCTTCAGTATGTCGTTTATTTTAAAAATAGCCAACTGATGTTCTATGCAACCAATGATCCCTGGGGTTCGAATGAGCAGTGGGACAGCAAGGCGGTTCTCGAATATATGGGAAGAGAAAATCCCGTTCTTACAGCCACTAAAAACAACAAAATGCTTGACATAGAATTTGAACAGCTTGACAAGGATTCTCAGAAGCTCGAAACCGAGATTGCAGTATTAAGAATGAATGTTGAGTTCCTGGAGCCCTATCGTGAAATCTGCAGTGATTATATAGAACAGCTTGGGAAGACTGACTCCATGGCAGAGTCCGTCCGTCTGGGGCTGGTAAAGTTACTCAACGACTATTTGAACAAATCAATGAAAACGACGATCGACTGGGAGAAGGTAAAATTTCTACTGGATGAAATAAAAGCGCAGCAGCCCCTTGAATGGGAACTCCATTATTTGCGAAGAATGCAGCCGCCGATGAGTTTTCGCGAGATGGTCGAGGCTCCGCAAAGCTGGCTGTTATTTTTGGGCAAGAACTGCATCCAGACCGTTATTGGATGTGACAACTCGCCTGCTACAGACAGGAAGCTCCAGGTGAAAAGTGCTTGATTTTTGCACACATAAGGGTATAATAGTGCAAATTTTACGCACTCCTGGAGAGTAATTATGGTTGATGTTGTCGTGGTCGGTGCTGGTCCTATCGGGCTTCTCTATGCCTGGTCGATGAAGAAAATAAACCCCGCCTTAAATATTGTCATTTACGAAAAATACAGTGAATACCAGCGCAAACACACGCTTGTAATGAAATGGGAACATATGGAAGCGATGATGAAAGCGACTGAAACAGAAAACCATCCTCGTTTGAAACCTTTGCTTGAAAGACTAAAAAAAGATCCGCATATCCGCACCAGCGAGCTTGAAGAATTATATAAAGATTTAAGCCAGGAAACCGAATCTGGTTTTGATCCTTCCAAAATTATCATTGAAGAAATTACCGAAGAAAATATCAGGGAAAAAGTGCTTGAAGCCTATCCTGACGCTAAAATGATCATTGGCGCAGACGGAACGCATAGTGTTGTGAGTCAAAGTTTTTTTGGCGAAGAGAATCAAGTCAAGCATGAATTTGATTACGTATTGCAGCTTCGATACGAAATTAATGGCGAGTATAAAGACTCCGGGATAGCAACAGCAGCTTTTTATCAGGAAATGGCTCGCAATGGCCTCATCGCTAATGAGTATGTCGGCCACTATGCGGATGGCAAAACGCCGATTACCATGCAGATGATGATCTCGAAAGAGGTATTTCAGCATCTGACAAAAGTAGCTGTATCCAAAAAGCCAATTTACTTAAATTCTGACGACAAGGACAAAATCCCGGAGCATATACGACATTTCCTTAGCCGTTATCTGGAGCATAAAATTCAAAAATGCCATAAGGAACGCTCTTTAATAGATATGAAGACTGTTCGTGTCAGTGTAAATGAAGCGCCTGCCACGCATGCCAAACAAGTGAGCAAACAGGTAGAACGACAAGACGGATCCAGGGTGAATGTGCAATTAGTGGGTGATGCCAGTCTGGGTCTTTCCTATTTTATGGGCTTGAATGCCGGAAACGAAGCCGCAGCAATTTTCATCGGCTCCATGAAAGAACAAATTAAAGATAAGTTTGCAAATACTGAAGCTGTGGAGGCGGGGTTGGCTGAGTACCAGAAATGGTTCACAGAGGAGTTTGCGCCCAGAAAAGTGAATCAGGTATCGCAATACAGCAAGCGCAATATCCGTATCCCGATGCGATTCATGGAAAAAGTGGCCTTATTCAAAGGGGTTTCAGTGATGGAAGATAATGATGCTTCCGAGGGCTTGCTGAATGCCTATTTTAATTTACAACAGGCTCCAGCCCATGAGGTAAGATTGGAAAAGGAATGGAGAAAATACCCGCATCGCAGCTATGATCCCGTGAGATTGGGGGACTGGTCTTATATTCCTGTCAGGCATCACCTCAAGAAGATTATCAAATTATTCACGGATTTTTTCACCCCCTATAAATCGACTGATTCCTATTATCCTCTTAAGCAGGATATGCGGCAGCCTTTAATGGGTCTGGCTAATTTGGGCAGCGGTTTTGCCAAAACCCTTGTCGGCTTATTTACTTTAAATCCCTGGCGATTTGTGGATGGTGTTTTCAGCTTGTTGAGGGGAGGTATTGAAATAGTAACAACGCCTTTGACCTGGCTGCTAAAACCAATTACCAGAGGATTTTCAACAATGGTTTACAAGGCGATCTGGGGACCCAAGCGAATTGAAGACAATAGCAGTATGCGCAAGATCGCCAAACTGGGCAGAAAGTCTATCGATCAATTTGAAGAAACACTGAAAGATCATGAGCCAAGCGCTCAATCCACCTATGATATTCTGGCGATGTGCGATGATATGCATCGTAAATTCAAAAAAGCGATGCGTCATACACAAATTACTGATATTGCCCATGATGAGCATATTGCTTACAAAGAAGTCATGAAAGATGGGGTAGTAGACCCGAAAGCGGTCCGTCAATATTTTTCGCTGTTCAATCAAAAGCCTCAGATGGAGACGAGGAATTATGACAGTGCGGAACATCAGACTGGTTTAGGTAAAAATTAAACCTCGATCTGTTCGACCTGAGGAGCCGCTTTAGCGGCATCTCGATGGTCTCGCTGGGTATCCGCGCATAAAGCGCGGTAACCAGGCGTTTTCATACAAATCAGAAGACTAAATCAATCTTCTTTCTTGGTGGCTAACTTCTCTTTGATACGGGCAGCGCGGCCTGCCAAATCACGCAGATAATACAATTTAGCACGGCGAACGTCCCCGCGGCGTTTTACAGTGATGCTGTCAACGATAGGGCTGTAAGTTTGGAATACACGCTCAACACCAACGTTATGAGAAATTTTACGCACAGTAAACGCAGAGTTTAAGCCGCGGTTGCGTTTGGCAATTACAACGCCTTCAAAAGCCTGTAAACGCTCACGGGTGCCTTCTTTCACTTTTACCTGTACTAAAACGGTATCACCTGGGCTGAAATCAGGAATATTTTTGCCTTGCATCTGCTCGGCATTCAGCTGATCAATAATGTTAGTCATGAATCATCACTCCTCAAGTATGGTCTGTCGCTGCGAGAGCCAGTTATTCAGGATGCTTCCTGATGCTGCAGGCATACTGCTGTCAGCGGAAAGTAACACCCCAGTTGCTTTATCAGGAGTTTCTGTGCTCGTTTTGAAACTCGCTCAGTAACTCTTTGTCCAAATCGCTTAAATCGATTTTTTCCAGTAAATCCGGTCTTTTCAACCAGGTATTTCCTAAAGATGCCTTGCGCCGCCACCGCTCTATATCCCGATGGTTCCCATTTAACAAAACTTTCGGTACATCGAGGCCGTTCACCGAGGCTGGCCGGGTGTAATGCGGACAGTCCAGTAAGCCATTCATAAACGAATCCTGCTCTGCAGAATCCACATGGCCCAGACTGCCGGGCAATAAACGCAAAATTGCATCAATAAAAATCATGGCGGCCAGTTCGCCGCCGCTCATTACGAAATCCCCAACAGTCCATTCTTCATCAACATGCTGTTGGATAATTCGCTCGTCAATTCCTTCATACCGTCCTGCTATAAAAAGCAAAGACTGCTTCTGTGCAGCTATTTCATTCAGGTCTTTTTGCCTGATTTGCCTGCCCTGGGGACTCAGATAGATAGTCCGAAATCCTGAAGGCAGAATGGTTTTGGCATGCTCTATTGCGGCATGCAAGGGCTCATACATCATTACCATGCCAGGACCACCGCCATAAGGCTTGTCGTCAATTTGGCGATATGGCCTGTTTGCCCAATCCCGGGGTGTCCAATGGTCAATTCGAGCCAAGCCCTGCTCAAGCGCTCTGCCAGTAACACCATAACTCAAACTGTCAAAAATCTCTGGAAGGAGACTAATCACACCGAGATGTAACATTAGAAGTCGGCATCCCAATCGACCAGAATGGTTTGCTGGCTTAAATCAACCTTTACAACATATTGACCGGGTAGATATGGAATCAGATAGCGGCGCTCTCCCTTTACAATCAGAACATCATTGGAGCCTGTCGCTATTACTTCAGTGACCGTACCTAATAATTCATTCGATTGGTTAATCACTTTAAGCCCAACAAGTTGATGCCAATAAAACTCACCCGGGTCCAGCACAGGCAATTGCCTGCTATGAATCGCAATGTCAATGTTTGTCAGACTGGCCGCTTTTTCCCGCTCATCATAGCCTTTGACTTTAACCAGGATGTGCTTGTCGCTCAGTTCAACTTGTGAAAGTTCAACAGGTTGCCACTGTTTATTAATTGACATATGCCAGTCTGCATAGTCGAGAATATTATTACGCGGTTCTGTAAACGAATGAACGGTAATAAGGCCTTTAATGCCATGCACTCGACCAAAACGACCTACAATAATCCAGTCAGCTGCATCACTCACGTTATTCAGCGTCAGCTTTCTTCTTATGTTCTTTAACAAGAGCGCTTACACGGTCAGACAACTGAGCGCCAACATTGGTCCAATGGGCTAGCTTATCCATTTCAATGTGAAGACGAATTTCCTGTCCCTTGGCGATTGGGTTAAAATAACCGATACGTTCGATATAGTTTCCATCACGACGTTTGCGGCTGTCTGTAACAACCATATGGTAAAAAGGACGCTTTTTAGCGCCTGCTCTTGATAAACGTATAACGACCATTATTTTCCTCTTCTAAGAGTGGTTACGTAAAAATGCCGTGTATTGTACGAAAATTCACACGACATGTGAAGTCATTCTGACAATTATTTGAAATCGTCGGGTAAAATACCCTTCATGCCAGTTAAACCGCCCAATCCACGCATCATTTGTTTCAGTGCGCCGGGCTTGGCGATTTTTTTCATCATTTTTTGCATTTGCTCATATTGCTTTAATAATCGATTTACATCCTGAATCTGTGTGCCGGAGCCTTCTGCAATCCGCTTCTTGCGGGAACCAATAATAATTTTAGGCATACGGCGCTCTTTTTTAGTCATTGAGTTGATGATAGCAATGGTTTTTGCCAATGCTTTATCATTCACCTGAGACATCGCCTGCTGCGGAATTTGGCTCATGCCGGGCAGTTTGCTCATCATGCTGCTGATGCCGCCCATGTTATTCATTTGCAGAAGTTGCTGTTTGAAATCCTCCAAATCAAAACCACGCCCCTTTTTCAGCTTTTGTGCCAGCTTTTCGCTGGTCTTCTTATCGGCTTTGCGCTCAACTTCTTCAATCAGCGTCAGGATGTCACCCATTCCCAAAATACGGGAGGCGACCCGATCGGGATAGAATGGCTCGAGGGCATCAATTTTCTCACCTGTTCCCATGAACTTGATGGGCTGGCCTGTAATCTGCTTCACGGATAAGGCCGCTCCACCGCGGGCATCCCCATCCGTTTTGGTTAGGATAATACCAGTTAAGGGCAGGGCATCGTGAAAAGCCTTGGCCGTATTGGCTGCATCCTGTCCCGTCATACTGTCAACGACAAATAAGGTCTCCACTGGCTTGACGGCATGATGCAATGCTTTGATCTCATCCATCATCTCGCTATCGATATGCAAGCGGCCCGCGGTATCGAAAATGACGACATCCATATATTGTTTTTTAGCGCTATCCAGTGCGCGCTGGGCTATATCAAGTGGATTCTCTTGCGCATGCGCTGGGAAAAAAGTAATGCCAAGCTGTTCGGCTAGCAATTGTAATTGTTCAATCGCTGCGGGACGGTAAACGTCCACACTCACCAGCATGACTTTTTTATTTTCCTGCTCTTTTAAATGGCGGGCGAGCTTGGCCGAAGTAGTCGTTTTACCAGACCCCTGCAAACCAGCCATGAGAAAAACAGCCGGCGGCTGTGTTTTAAAGTTCAGTTCGGCTCGTTCACTGCCCAAGATGACAATGAGTTCGTCATGGATAATTTTGACCAGCGCCTGTTCTGGCTTAAGTTTATCATCGACCGCCTGGCCGAGTGTTTTTTCCCTGACCTGTTCTATAAACTGTTTTACAACCGGCAAAGCAACATCAGCTTCCAATAAGGACATGCGTACTTCGCGGAGTGCCTGCTGAGTATTTTCTTCAGTAAAATGGCTTTGGCCAGTTAATGTTTTAAACGCTTGCGTCAACCGTTTAGTTAAATTATCAAACATGGATGCCTGCCTGATTTAAAAAACAATCATAGTACCACAGGTGTTTCTCTCTGTGTAATCTTTACTGTATAAAGAGTATAATTCAGTTTGCAATTTAACCAGCCAAGGAATCCAAGTGCAGTTTTCACTGGTCACGCTGTCGATCGCCCTGTTCATCCTGATTATTTTTTCCGCCTTTTTTTCGGGCTCGGAAATCGGAATGATGTCCATCAACCGTTATCGGTTGAAGCATTGGGTTAAAAATAATAATCGACAGGCCGTTCGTGTGTTTAAACTGCTGCAACGCCCTGACAAGTTGCTTGGAGTCATATTAATTGGCAATACATTTGCCAATATCATGGCTTCAATGCTGGCCACTTTAATTGGACAGCGTTTATTTGGGAGCACCGGTGTGGCGCTGGCTGCGCTGTTGCTCACCCTTATTATCCTTGTTTTTTCCGAGATGCTGCCCAAAACGCTGGCCGCTTTGCATCCACAGCAAGCCGCCTTTCGGGTTTCACTGCCATTGATGCTGCTGCAAAGAATTCTGGCACCGCTGGTCTATATAATCAGCGCCTTCAATAATGGCATTTTACGGCTCTCCGGTATCTCCCTGGACAAAGTACAGCGGGACGCATTGACCGGTGAAGAGCTGCGTTCTGTTGTTAATGAGGCAGGCGGTTTGCTGCCCGCAGAACATCAGGGGATGCTAATCAGTTTGCTGGATTTGGAAGAGGCAACTGTGGAAGACATCATGATACCGAAAGTCGATATTGTTGGTATTGATTTGGAGCAGCCCTGGCATGAGATTCTTGATGAGCTTGAAACAGCGCAACATACGCGCTTGCCATTATTTCGCAACAGTATTGATGATTTGGTCGGGATGGTGCATGTCCGCAATGTATTAAATCTCGTCCTTGAGGAAAAACTGGATAAGGAAGGACTGCTCAGAATTGCCGATGCCCCCTATTTTGTCCCGGAGGCGACTCCGCTTAATGTACAGCTCCTCAATTTCCGCAAGGAAAAAAAGCGTAGCTGCTTTGTGGTGGATGAATATGGCGATTTGCAAGGGCTGGTAACCATTGAAGATATTCTTGAAGAGGTCATTGGGGAGTTCACAACCGATATTGCTGCATTGAGTAAAGATATTGTACAGGAAGAGGATAATACAATCATTGTTGATGCCAGTATCACGCTCAGGCATCTAAAGCGTGGACTGGGCTGGCAATTACCGATGATAGGGCCGCGAACCTTAAGCGGTCTTATTATCGAGCATCTGGGGTATATTCCAACCGCCGACAGCTGCCTGCAGATAGAGGATTTTCAAATTGAAATCCTCAAGGTGGGGGACAATATGGTGAAAACGGCAAGGATGAGGAAGATAAATAAAAAAGAGAACCAGGGGGACTAGCCCCATACTCTCTACACAACTGTTTTTCCCGCTCCGAATCCCCGTGGCTGCGACCGCGGGGATTCGACTGTATTTGTGTAGATAGCTATGAGCTAGCCCCCGGGGTGCGTTGCATCAGGCCTGGGGATTTATTAGACGCCTGCTATTAATCAGTAAATAGACTCCTGGCAGAACAAACAGGGTAAACAGGGTGCCAATTGCCAGACCGCTTACCAAAACCGTTCCAATGGCATGCCGCGACTCCGCTCCCGCATCATGTGACAGTAATAAAGGGATGGCGCCAAAGATCATTGCTCCCGTGGTCATCAATATAGGGCGCAGCCGAAGCGTGCAGGCCTCTTTTACCGCCTCACTGGCTGTAAGCCCTTTTGCGCGCAGCTGATTGGCAAACTCAACTATTAAAATCCCATGTTTACTGATTAACCCTATCAGGGTAATTAAACCTACCTGTGAATAGACATTTAAGGATTGCCCTGAAAAATAGGTGGCGGCTAGAGCGCCTGAACAAGCGAGTGGCACTGTGAAAAGTATAATTAGCGGGTCAATGAAATTTTCAAACTGGATCGACAGGATTGCATAAATAAACATAAGCGCTAACAGCAAGAGAAAGAGCATGGTATGCGAGGATTCCGTATAGGCCTTTGCAGCGCCGCTCCAGGTCAATTTATATTGGCTGGGTAATTCGTCTTTGGATAATTTCCATAATTGTGCCATTGCCTTATCGATAGATGTTTTGGCTGGAAACTGGACATGCAATGTCGTCGAGCGCATTTGCTTGTAGTGCTCCAGGGTGGAGGGCTGGGATTTTGATTTCATAGTTGTGAACGCGCCTAGGGAAACGCGCTTGCCCTCAGGAGTCGTCAGATAGAGTTCATTCAGGGTCCAGGGGTTGTTGTTTCCTTTGACCGTTAAATTGTAAAGGACGCTATCTTTTTGAAAACTGAGCGATTTATCGGCACTAAAAAACACTTCAATGGTCTTGGCAACCTGTCCTGGGCTTAGTCCCAATTTGCCCAAGGTATTATTATCCAGTTCAATGGAATAACCCATGGTGTCAAGTCGTAAATCATAACTGATGGATTCAAACGCTTTGCTGGAATCGAGCACCGCTTTTAATTTTTCAACGTGATCAAATAAGTCGCGGAAACTGTCGGGGGCGGAAATAACCAAAGATAGCTCGGCCCCTTGGCCGGCATCATCAATGCCGGGTAGGCCGCTGTTCCAGCTCCAGACAGAGGGATCGACTGAAGGGATATTTTTAAATTCAGGCCTTAAGTGCCCCACGATCTCTTCTGCCGAGCGTTTTCTCTCGGCATGGGGTTTTAGCGGCAGAACGATACTGGCTCCCCAATCGCCCATAAAAGTTAATTTATAATCAGACTCGCGAATGGAATTGGTAGTTTTTTCGAATTGACTGACTTTCCGGTCCAAATCATCCAGCGATTCACTGCTTAATGGCGGGGTATATACGCCAATTAGACCCCTGTCTTCCTTGGGAGCGGTTTCGGAAGGTGTATTTAAATAAAGCAGGATGCAAATGCTGATTGTGGCCAGTGACGCGAGGACTGCAAACCATCGCTTACTGATTACCCATTCCAGCAGGCGGTTATAGCGTTCTGTCAAGCGGGATAACAAGATGTCAATTTGCGGCCAGCGTGGATTGGCATGAGAACCCAGAAATGTTGCGCACATCAGCGGCGATAAGGTCAAAGCTACCATTCCAGATACAAAAACACTGCCTGCCAAAGCCACTGCAAACTCTACAAATAATTGCCCTAGCATCCCGTCAATAAAAGCAAAGGGCATGTACACGCTTGCCAGGGTAAAGGTCATCGCCACGATTGCAAAACCTATTTCCTTGGCACCCAGTAATGCAGCATTGATAGCGGTTTCGCCCCTTTCAATGTGACGCCAGATGTTTTCCAGTACAATAATGGCATCATCCACTACCAGTCCAATAGCAAGAACCATTGCCAGTAAGGTCATCAAATTGATAGAGAAGCCAAACAGTTTTAAGAAAATCATCGCGCCAAGTAGTGATATCGGGATTGTTACCAGCGGAATGATAGTCGCCCGCCAGTTTCTTAGAAAAAGGAACACGATGATGAGTACCAGCAATACTGCTTCAAGGATTGCGGATTGAATGTTTTTTAACGATGCATTAATAAATTGCGATTGATCAAGAATGATATTGGCATGTACTGAAGACGGCAGGCTCTGTTGAACAGACTGCAGCGTGGTACGCACCTGCCTGGATACCTCAATGGGATTGGCATCATTAGCCCTGTTTACAGATAATACAATTCCTGCATGGCCATTAACGCGTACGCGAACCTGGCTGTTATCGCTCTCTAATTTAACATCGGCAAGGGACTTTAAAAAAACGGGGTGTTTTCTATCGGGTTTAATAAGCAGATTCTCATAATCTTCGACTGATCTTAATTCGGAGTTTAAGGTGCTGGGGATTTTATTCTGGTAGTTTCCGGCCGGTAAAGAGACACGGCTTTTCTCAAGGGCGCTAATCACTTCATCGACATTGATCCCGAATGCGTATAACTTTTTGGGATCAAGACTGATATTGTAAGTATAGGGCTGCCCCCAGACTCTTACGGAAGAAACCCCTGGCACGCTGCGAAACTCATTCTTCAGCCTTAAATTGGCAAAATGCGTCAGCTCTGCAAAATCCATGGTACTTGATTCTACTGCAATGCCGATAAAGGGAAGGCCTGTGTTTTGCCGTTGTCGTTCAATGCGCGGGGATTTGACTTCGGTAGGTAAAAATGATTTGGCCAGACCCACTGCATCCTGTGTAGCGCTGAGAGCTCTATCCATAGGGGTGCCGATACGAAAGGTCAGGGTAATTTCAGACGAACCGCTCTGGGATTGAGAAGTAATGGTATCCAGGCCCTCAATACCGGATAAACTGTCTTCTAAAATGTTAGTCACCGCGGTTTCGACCAAATCAGGGCTGGCATTCGGGTAGCTGGTGCTCACGCTGATTGTCGGAAAAGTAATATCCGGGTACTCTCTAAGCGACAATGATTGAATGCATAATAATCCTACTATTACGACGAGCGCATTCAGAATAATGGTCACTACAGGGTGTTTAATAAAGTAGCTGGTAATTTTCATAGTTAGGAATGTTTGGTTGGGTTATCAGGGATGTATTCGCTGACGGACATTCCCGGGTATAAGCGTTCCTGCCCTTTAATAATAAGCTTTTGGCCTTCCTGCAAGCCTTCAGTAATTTCCAGGGATGACTTGTCTTGTAACCCCGTTTTAATAGCCACCAGCTCGATTTTTCCTTTGCTCATAACATATACAAAAGGAGCGCCATTTCTCAAGAAAACTGCGGAGGACGGCACTACGATTACCTTTTTATGCTCACGAACAACCAGATCAAGCTCCACGGTGGAACCAATGAGGCAGTGCTTGCAGACAATGTCGATGTCGGCAGGACACATATGAGTGTCTTCGTCCAGCATGGGTTGCACATGGGAGAGTTTGTAATTATGGTTAAGCAATTTGACGGTCTGGCCTGCCTTGATGGAGGGCAATGCGGTGCAGGGCAGGTCAATATCAACAGCCAGGGAATCCGGGTCATACACCGTAACGATTGCATCTCCCTGGCTGACTTGCATACCCTCCCGTTTTTTGTAAACGCCAATTATGCCGTTAAAAGGGGCATAGAAGCGCAGGGTGTCTAAATCAAGCTTGGCCTGGGCAAGTTCTTTTTGGGTGGCAACCCAGGTTTGTTTCTGCTGATCCGCTTCTTTAGGGCTGACATATCCCTTTTTAACCAGATCTGCCAAACGCTGATATTGGTCATGGGCAATTTGTTCAGCTGCTTCAGACAATTGCAGCGATTTTTCATTGTCAGGATTATCAATTTTGGCAATCAATTCATTTTTGGTAATGAATTGGCCGGTATTGGCTAGAATATCAAGGATGCCGCTGCCTTTAGCCGTTAAAACTGCTACATGTTTGGGGCGAATGGTGCCCAGGAGATGAATGGTTTCCTGGATATTACCTTTAGTTAAAGTAATCGTCTCCACAACCTTGTCGCTTTTGTCCTGGCCTTTGATGGATGGAGAGCGGAAAAACCAATAGGCAACCAGTAAAAGGATAATAGCACTGAAAATAAGGCTTTTTTTGGCGAATTGAACTTGTTTAAAGCTAAAGTTTGCCATGATTGACTCTCTAATCATTGATAAAGTTTGAGCGAAACCTGGTCATCCTAACACAAATGCATCGGAGATTGGACAATCTTATGGTGAATCCAGTTCAAATCTTAATGACCTTCCCCTGGTTCCTTCATCACTTCTACAAGTGCGGTAAAGAGGTAGCCGCCATTTCGAATCGTTTTTATCAGGGCAGGTTTTTTAGAATCCCGCTCAATTTTCTGCCTCAAGCGGCTGATTTGCACGTCAATGCGGCGATCATAGGGGTGAAGATCAGAGTGTTTGGTTATTTGTAAGAGGAACTCGCGGCCTAATATTTGCTGAGGCTGGCGAACAAAGGCGTAAAGAAGATCATATTCACCGGCGCTTAATAACAGTTCCTGATGCGCTTCGTCAAAAACCTGCCGCGCAGCTGGATAAAGACGCCATTCTGCAAAAAGAAAGACTTCCTTTTCACCCTCTGCATTCTGTTTGGCACGCGCTACTCTACGGCCAATCGCGCCAATACGCGCATGTAGTTCACGAGGATGAACTGGTTTCACTAAAAAATCATCAGCTCCTGCTTCCAGCATATTGATACATAATTGTTCATTCACAGTGTTGCTTATGATAATCAGTGGCACGCGGAAGCGTTCATAAAGCTGGTGGACTTTGATTGTTTTTGCTTCGATTAGATTGGCAGCAACCAGCAGGGCGACTGGTTCCTTAGTTATTTCATCAAGTTTTGACATACTTTCAACGGGAATAATGTCAAAGTTAAATTTATTAAAATAATCAATAAGTTGGCTTTCTGGAGGCGCATCGTCAATTAGGAAAATAGATTTGCGATGCATGGGCATAAATAAATCTCCATTGATATTAATACGATTAACTCATCACAATTATATACCTATTGCGCTTTAATTACTCGTTTATTTAATGAAAGTCAGCAGCCGATTTCAGGGATATAGGCGCTGAAATTTGTTATTGTTCAAAGCCTTGAGTCTACGCTACAATCAAAAGAGCAGCAGTAAGATGGCATTTCCTGGATACGAATTAATGAGGCAGGGACGTAAGGGATGATTAAAACCATACAGGTACCATTACCTTGGCTAATTGATGAGAATTGCCGGGTAAAAGCTGAATTAAAATATGAAATTAAAGTGTATGAGGCTAAACTAAAGCCCCTGCTTGATTCCTCTGCCCCTCACTCAAAAACTCGTTTGATTGTTGAATATTGCCAGGAGTTGATTAGGCTGTATGAAAAATTGTCGCGCCTGATCCAACCCGGCGAAAACTCGAGCTGGGAATCATGCCATCTATTTGAAACGATCTATTCACAATGCATTTCAAAGATTGAAAAATACCAACTGAAATGGATGCAGGGCGGTACAGATGATTATGAAGCCAGAATTATCAATAGCCTACTGTATTACTATAAAAACTTAATGGCCCTGGTTCTTGATCAGGAGCCCCAGCCAAAGAGGGCGGATAGCGAATTGCTGGCTCCTATGCTTAGAAAGATTATACAAGCTCAGTCCGTGAACGATTGGCTCAATGCAATAATTCATTTCGCCAACCGGTTTAATGATAAAGTCAATTTAGCCAAAGAGCAGTTTCTGCATTTAAATGAGCGTGACTGCCTCGGTTTTTATCAGCAAATGTCCGAACCTGCCTGTGTAGAGTTAATCAATGCCTTATTTTTTTATAAAACCCAGCCAACACTTTTATATGGCAGCTGCTTAAATCCAGAAAGAGAAATTACCATCAAAAATACCCTCTGCCAGCTGCATTATTTTATCGAAGTCATTCATCAGACCATTTTGCAAAACATGAAACAAAGAGGATATAACCCAATCCAGGATTATCTTTTTCATGGGGATGAGTTACCGCCTGGGATTTGTGTCGAAATTAATGAGATGACTCGCGACATTATCAAGACTGCGATTGAACAATGTGAAATACCCAATTTCTTATCGACTAATGATTTGATTCATGAGGGCTTGAATGATTTATTCCGGGCCTATAAATATTGGTTTAATCCAAACCGTCTTATCGATGCGTCCATGTATTTACGAAGCCAGTTAGCTTCTTCAGTATCCGAATCAGCTGATAAAGAATTTGCCCGGCAAATGGCTATTTTGTATCAGCAATTAAGCACCGAACAGTGTATCGATTTGTATGGCTATTTTTCGAATAAAGATACGCGTTATCTCATGAGAACCCTGCAGGCAGGAGCGAAGGGCCTGATGATTCACGATATGGAACCTCTCTCCGACGCCGGGCGTAATGCCGTTATCTGTGTGTGTAAAACACTCGAAGATGTGATGGATGCCTTATTAATTGAATTACAAAACCGCCATATTTCACTGGCCGCTTATCCGGATTCTAGCCAGGATACGATTGCTAAACCCGGCAGCCGTAATCTGCAGGCGTTAAGACGTATTGTGGCTTTATATTCATCACCGGTAAGGGAGAAGAATTCGCGGTTAGAGGAGTTATTTAAATCGTTGGAGCAGCTTCAATTGTCAGCCGGACTTTAATGTTGCTTTACAACCCATTTCTGCTCACTGCGGCATCTCCTTAAACGCTGACGGCGTCTTGGGATAGCTTTGTAATTGCACATGATAGAATTTCAACAATTGCCTCAGCATTTTTTCTCTGGGTGATTGTTTGGCAAAATCCGATTCGGCCTCGTCAGTCCATTTCCCTGTCTTTAAATCAAGTATCACGGTGATATAAGTTTCATCGTCAGGATAAAGGGCAAGCAGCCAGTCACCATCCAGTATTCCATAGAGCTTCATTGCATTGATCAGCGGCCAGCGGTCAGGGCGAATTTCCAAATCATCCGTTTGCGGGTTGACCCAGAAAAGAAGTCTGCCGTATTCAACTGCCTTTTCATTGCTTAGCGCTGAGTTGGGTAAGAAACCACTTTCCAGCATGACCGGACGGTTTGGTTCATCGAGGTGTGTGGCTGAACCAAGAAAGCCTGCCAGGGAAATGCCATCAGACAGGGGAAGCGGATGGATTCCCAGATACGAATAGATAGTCGGTGCAATATCCATTAATACGACGCGATCCTTGATCGTTTTAATTGGACTCACGACAATTCCTTGTTGATAACTGATCATGCTCAGTACACAGAAAAACTGATCAGGGCTTAATAAATCAGAGCCATGGCCTGCGCTTCGCTGCAATTCGGTTGCGGTTTTACGGGGAAAGTAGGATTCCAGCCGGCTTGAGCTTTTGCCCTGATATAAGGTGGGATCAATTTTCCTGGATCCTTTTTTATATAAAACTTCACCATGATCACTTAATACAATAACCAGGCTGTTATTAACAAGCCCTGTTTTTTTGAGAAAATTAAATAATATTTCAACCTGCTGATCAACCTTGTGCAGCGCTGCATAATAAAGCCCTTCACGTTCTTCCAGGCTATATTCATTTTTGACCTGCGCTGCTGACGAAGCTGCCCAGGCATAGGGCCAGTGCGGCAGGGTAAAATGTACAGCCAGAAAAACAGGCTTTGCCGTATCCAGTTCCAGGATAGAATGCTGCAACTCCTTATTGAAGGTTTCAGGATAATAGGAAAAATGACCGGCGCGGTTCGTATAGTTATAAGGTAACAACCAGCGGCTAATACGAAAATTTATTAGCAGGTTGCTTAGCGGGAAATCATAAAAGGAGCCAAGCAATACATCATTGGCGCCGGTTTTAGGACCTATTATTTTCTCGAATCCAAATTCTTTTCCCAGATTGTTAAATCGCCGATCGTCTGTGGCAAAAACTGTTTGATAGCCTTTCCTTTGCAGTGTCCAGGCAAGGCTTGCGGCACTGTTAATTTCTTTTTTGGAAATTAAATTTTCTCGTGCCCTATGGTGGAGAGGATGCAAGCCGGTTAGCAGGCTCGCCCAGGCAGAGTACGTACGTGCTAGCGGGCTGACTGTATTACTGAAGTGCAGGCTATGTGCTATAAATCCCGCAAGAAAGGGCATGTTTTCCCGGTTGACTTGATCGGGACTTAAGGAATCCACTCCAATAATAATGACATTGGGCGATTCTGTATTGGAAAAGTGGCTTTCCTTTTTCGACCATGGAATCAGGAACAGTATCAGAAAAGTGATAAGTACACCGCTTATGATCAAAGGTTTTAGCATTAGTAAGCGGGTAAAAGTGATAAAACCCGCCAAAAGTAACAGGCTAAGAGAGCTAAATAATAGGGTAATTAACAGGACTGGTGGAAAGTCAAAGAGTTTGCTAAATACGCTTAGAGGGAAAAAATAGCCGTTAAGGCTCAAAATGGCGATGAAGGAAGTAATCAGAATGATGAAAACCCACCGGTCCAGGCGTTCTTTCGAAGTGGGCTTCGGCGCAATTCCCCATAATAAAGCGGTCTGCAGCAGGGATAGCAAAACATATAAAAAGAGTTGCAGGACAAGGGCTAGAAATAATTCAAAGTAAACCTGCCAGGGCAATGCTACGGCATGAATAAAGCTGGCGCTCAATGAAAAGCTGTAAATAAATTGAAATAATAGAAACAAACCATTAAAACTCGCAAAACTGAAAAAGCCCTGTTTCGCAAGTTGCCTTGAACTGGCTTCCATTTATGAGTCCTGCTTGGCAACGCTTGTGTTCAAATGCCAATTGTATACATAATTATCAATTGTATTGATGTGCTTAAGCTGCTGCTTTAGTGGTTCTTTAGCAAATTGTTTAATATGGTTAATCACATTCTGCTTTGTTTCGCCAAAGTCTTCACTAAACCAGTCATATATCTTGGAAACAACCAGTTCGCCCTCGATAACCTGTACGCCACGCAAGGAATTAACATATTCAAAGGCAGCCTGATTTAATTGTTCATCCAGTTTTTCACCGGTATATGCCTGCCGGCTAAGATTGGGGGCGCCAATTGCACCATTATTCAGGGCATAGTGGCTTCGAGAATCATTCCAGATTGGCCGTATAATACGATTCTGGATTTCATCCAGAGATAAGGAAATATTATTCACGGTAATCAATTTAGCACCCCAGGGGCCAATACTGAACAAGCCTGGTGAGATATTAATTTCATCGATACTGTTTACGGGATAGTAACTGGCCACAGTATGTACAGTGATTGCATTATAGACATTAATCCAGTAAGCCAATTGTTCTGCTCGATTAAAATTACTGATACTAACGGTTGACATCCGCTCGATATATTTCTTTAAAAGTTGGCGGTCATTTTCCTTCAGGCTGGGGTAATCGACCAGATTAATTCCTTCTTCATTGGTTATTACATGCTTTTGCAGGAATTCCTGCCACTCTGTATGTTGAATGATTGCCTTTGACAGCGGATTGTTAACCTCCCATATAGGCCACAAACTTTTATTAAAAGAGGCAAAAATATTACCGGTTATGAAAAGCAATAAAAAGAGTACTGAGATTCTAAGACATTTACTCATTCACAAGGGCTCGATTACGTAATGCGTTACCAATAGTATTGACGTCAAGGAACTCCAACTCGCCGCCGGAGGGAATGCCTCGTGCCAGCTGACTGATACGAATGCTGCAATCACTAAACAGTTCTCGAATAAAATGGGTGGTGGTTTGAGCTTCGACTGAAGGGCTTAGCGCAAGAATGATTTCCTCAATTTGCTCAGCCAATACCAGGCGGCGTAAACGTGGCAAGCCGATGTCTTCAGGTCCCAGGCCATCGAGTGGCGAAATTTTACCCATTAATACAAAATAGGTTCCCTTAAACACTCTGCTTTGTTCAATAGCGGCCACGTCGGCAGGCGTCTCCACAACACATAGAGTGGATTGCTCACGTGTTTTGTCCTGGCATAAGAAGCATAATTCGGTTTCTGTATAATCATTACAGCGTTCGCAATGTCTGATATGTTGCATGGCTTGCTCCAGGCAGGCAGCAAGATGCAGGCCGCGTTGACGCTGATGTTGCAGCAAGTGAAAAACCATACGCTGAGCAGATTTTGGACCTACTCCAGGCAAGCAGCGCAGTGCTTCAACAAGCCTCGTCAACGCATTCATAACTCTTATTTTTCCCCGTCTTTGTCTTTCATGAAATCGGTTGGGATATTCAAACCGGCAGTCAGCTGACTGATTTCGTCTTTGGACGCTTTTTCGACTTTGCGATTCGCATCATTGATGGCTGCTGCAACCAGATCTTCCAGCATACTGACCTCTTCTTCCATTAGTGAAGGCTGGATTTTAACTTCCACTGCATCGTGATTGCCTTTCATTTTAATACGAACCATCCCGCCGCCAGATTCGCCAGTAACTGTCAGCATATTCAGTTTTTGCTGAGCTTCCTGCATTCTTTGCTGCATTTTTTGGGCTTCTTTCATTAGATTGCCAAGATTTTGATTCAT
>NZ_UGNW01000001.1:3082500-3200000 GCF_900452515.1 Legionella birminghamensis | reverse complement strand
GGAACTAAGCACACGAATAAGTAGGCCGGGACACGTGAAATCCTGGTTGAAGATGGGTGGACCATCATCCAAGGCTAAATACTCCTTACTGACCGATAGTGAACCAGTACCGTGAGGGAAAGGTGAAAAGAACCCCGGAGAGGGGAGTGAAATAGACCTGAAACCGTTTGCGTACAAGCAGTGGGAGCCTGACTTAGGTTGGGTGACTGCGTACCTTTTGTATAATGGGTCAGCGAGTTACTTTTAGTGGCGAGGTTAACCGCATAGGGAAGCCGTAGAGAAATCGAGTCTTAATAGGGCGCGAGTCGCTGAGAGTAGACCCGAAACCGGGCGATCTAGCCATGCCCAGGATGAAGGTTGGGTAACACCAAGTGGAGGTCCGAACCGGGTAATGTTGAAAAATTATCGGATGAGGTGTGGCTAGGAGTGAAAGGCTAATCAAGCCCGGAGATAGCTGGTTCTCCCCGAAAGCTATTTAGGTAGCGCCTTGTGAAGTGATTGCTGGGGGTAGAGCACTGTTTCGGCTAGGGGGCTGTCATGGCTTACCAACCCGATGCAAACTCCGAATACCGGCTAATTGAATCACAGGAGACACACGGCGGGTGCTAACGTCCGTCGTGAAGAGGGAAACAACCCAGACCGCCAGCTAAGGTCCCAAAATAATAGTTAAGTGGGAAACGATGTGGGAAGGCATAGACAGCCAGGAGGTTGGCTTAGAAGCAGCCACCCTTTAAAGAAAGCGTAATAGCTCACTGGTCGAGTCGGCCTGCGCGGAAGATGTAACGGGGCTAAAACTATTTACCGAAGCTGCGGATGTGTGCCCAAGCGGCATGCGTGGTAGGGGAGCGTTCTGTAAGCTGATGAAGGTTCATTGAGAAGTGGGCTGGAGGTATCAGAAGTGCGAATGCTGACATGAGTAACGATAAAGAGGGTGAAAAACCCTCTCGCCGGAAGTCCAAGGTTTCCTGCACGACGTTAATCGGAGCAGGGTGAGTCGGCCCCTAAGGCGAGGCTGAAAAGCGTAGTCGATGGGAACCAGGTTAATATTCCTGGACTTTCTATAAGTGGTGATGTGGGGACGAAGAAGGCTAGGTGAGCCGGGCGTTGGTTGTCCTGGTACCTGTTTTTAGGCGGAAAGACCTGGCAAATCCGGTTTTTCATTAACGCTGAGGGACGAGGTGGTTCTGACCCTACGGGGTGCAGAGAAGTCATTGATGCCAAGCTTCCAGGAAAAGCTGCTAGCCATAACTTATAGAGAACCGTACCGAAAACCGACACAGGTGGACAGGTAGAGAATACTAAGGCGCTTGAGAGAACTCGGGTGAAGGAACTAGGCAAAATGGTACCGTAACTTCGGGAGAAGGTACGCCCTTGGTTGTGAAAGTTTTACACTGTAAGCAACTGAGGGCCGCAGAGACCAGGTGGCTGCGACTGTTTATTAAAAACACAGCACTCTGCCAATTCGTAAGAAGACGTATAGGGTGTGACGCCTGCCCGGTGCCGGAAGGTTAATTGATGGGGTTATCTTCGGAGAAGCTCTTGATCGAAGCCCCGGTAAACGGCGGCCGTAACTATAACGGTCCTAAGGTAGCGAAATTCCTTGTCGGGTAAGTTCCGACCTGCACGAATGGCGTAACGATGGCCACACTGTCTCCACCCGAGCCTCAGTGAAATTGAAATCGCGGTGAAGATGCCGTGTACCCGCGGCTAGACGGAAAGACCCCGTGAACCTTTACTACAGCTTTGCACTGGACTTTGATGATAACTGTGTAGGATAGGTGGGAGGCTAAGAAGTGCGGACGCCAGTTCGCATGGAGCCGACCTTGAAATACCACCCTGTTATTATTGAGGTTCTAACTTGGTCCAGTCATCCTGGACGAGGACAGTGTATGGTGGGTAGTTTGACTGGGGCGGTCTCCTCCCAAAGAGTAACGGAGGAGCACAAAGGTACCCTCGGTACGGTCGGACATCGTACCAAGAGTGTAAAGGCAAAAGGGTGCTTGACTGCGAGACGGACGTGTCGAGCAGGAACGAAAGTTGGTCTTAGTGATCCGGTGGTTCTGTATGGAAGGGCCATCGCTCAACGGATAAAAGGTACTCCGGGGATAACAGGCTGATACCGCCCAAGAGTTCATATCGACGGCGGTGTTTGGCACCTCGATGTCGGCTCATCACATCCTGGGGCTGAAGCAGGTCCCAAGGGTATGGCTGTTCGCCATTTAAAGTGGTACGCGAGCTGGGTTTAGAACGTCGTGAGACAGTTCGGTCCCTATCTGCCGTGGGCGTAGGAAAATTGAGAGGAGCTGCTCCTAGTACGAGAGGACCGGAGTGGACGAACCTCTGGTGTACCGGTTGTGACGCCAGTCGCATTGCCGGGTAGCTAAGTTCGGACGGGATAACCGCTGAAAGCATCTAAGCGGGAAGCCTCCCTCGAGATGAGTTTTCCCATGAAGCCCGTTGAAGACTACGACGTTGATAGGCGAGGTGTGGAAGCGCAGTAATGCGTGAAGCTAACTCGTACTAATTGGCTGATTGTCTTGACCATATAACCTGAGTTGTCTTGGGTTATATGGACAACAAAAGCATGTAGTGTGTAGAGATTGAATTCTCGATTGTATTTCGACTCTTTACCGGCCGAAGCCGGCTTCAATGAAACGAAGCTGTGCCCAACGGTCAACCCGTTTTCCTGGCGACCATAGCGGTCTGGAACCACCTGACTCCATCTCGAACTCAGAAGTGAAACAGACCTGCGCCGATGATAGTGTGGAGTTTCTCCATGTGAAAGTAGGTCATCGCCAGGGTTTTATTGCAAAGCGGCCTTCGGGTCGCTTTTTTTTTGCCTGAAATAAAGCATATCCCACCGGATTAAGCCATTATTGAAGGTTGGCCAAGTTCCCGCAAATGTCTTGAGCCACACCAGTGCTTAATGTTGGGCCTTGGCCCAACCTACACAGCAGTGAGCTCTGCACACACACCTACCTACTGCGGTTCATCCCACGCACCTAAGTACTGCGGCTTGTCCGCAGTATCCACAGATCCTCCGACTATCCGCCTAAATATTTATCTTTAAGCCGCACATAGTGCCCAGCCGAATATTCAAGCTGCTCTATTTCTTGTTGGCTCAGTGGTCTTAGCTGGCGTGCGGGATTTCCAAGATATAAATGCCCTGATAACAAACGTTTTCCAGGGCTGACAACGCTGCCGGCAGCAATCATTACATGGTGTTCCACATGAACTGCATCCAATAATAAAGCGCCCATACCAATTAAACAGTAATCCTCGATCTGGCAAGCGTGTAAAACGGCTTGGTGGCCTACAGTGATTCCATTCCCCAGGATTAATTTTCTGCCCCCGGGAGAGTAGGGTCCATCATGGGTGACATGAAGTACTGCACCATCCTGAATGCTGCAGGAATGTCCTATTTCAATAGCATTTACATCGCCACGAATGACTGCCATGGGCCAGACAGAACTATCCTTGCCAATGCACACATTACCAATCACTGCCGCCTGGGGATCAACATAGACTTTCTCACCCAGGGAGGGATACACATTATTAAATGGTCTCAGATTCATCAGCTTCCCCTTAAACCATGGTGACCAGTTCTTCTGCACTGGTAGGATGAATCGCAACAGTATTATCAAAATCCTTTTTACAGGCACCCATTTTTATGGCAACACCAAAACCCTGCAATATTTCATCTGCATAATAACCAATCAGGTGCAGTCCAATGATCTTTTCCTCTTTACCCAAAGTGACCAATTTCATTACCGTAGGTTTTTTCTTTTCACTGAATGCATCAAACATTGGATTAAAGCGTGTCTGATAAATCCTGATTTGATCTTTTCCATAGGTTGCTACCGCCTCTTCTTCGCTCATTCCAACGCTGCCAATCGGTGGGTGGCTAAAAACGACAGAACAAATATTGCTATAATCAAGAAAAGCTTCGGCTTGTCCTCCAAATAGACGATCGCTTAATCGTCTGCCCGCGGCAATTGCAACTGGTGTCAAAGCGGGAGCGTCAATTACATCGCCGATCGCATAAATACCCCTCACAGTGGTTTGCTGATATTTATCGACTTTAATTAGTCCTCGGTGATCCATTTTGACGCCAATTTGCTCTAAATTCAGTTGCTGAGTTCGTGGTGAGCGGCCGACCGCTGCAATGACTACATCAAAATCGCCGATGATTGAACCGCTTTGGCAGTGGATACTTCGCCTTCCATCTGCCTGCTGTGTTATTTTCTGTGCGCGATGATTGCTGTGAACCTGCAAGCCATCTTCAAGCATAATATCCAATAGGGTATGCCCAAGCATGGAATCAAATCGGCTAAGCGGTGTTTGGCCGCGCAGAAAGAGATGCGTTTCTGTTCCCAATGCATTAAATACCCCTGCAAGCTCCACACCAATATAACCACTGCCTATAACCGCTGCTTTTCTGGGTTGGGATTCCAAGGCAAAAAAACCATCGGAGCTTACAGCGAGCTCAATTCCCTCAAGCTCTGTTGGCATAGCAGGCTGGCCGCCGGTGGCGATAATAATATGGGGTGCCTGATAAGTCTGGCCATCGACCTCCACCCGGTCTGCGGCGATAAATCGTCCATGTCCTTTAAGCTGAGTGATATTGAATTGCTTAAAACGAGCGGCATAATTTTCGCGCAGCCGTGAAATATAGGCATTTCGCCTTTCAACCAGAGCTGACCAATTTAGCTGAGGTGTACAAGCTGCAAAACCATAGTCGGTTGCTTTATGCATCATTTCCGCTACGGTAGAGGCATTGAACATAACCTTCTTGGGGACGCAACCCAGATTGACGCAGGTGCCGCCCAGATGTTCCTGTTCGATGACCGCAACCCTCGCTCCATATTTTGCAGCTCTTACTGCACTGGCTATCCCCCCGCTGCCGCCACCGATAACGATTAAATCGAAGTTCATAAATGTGTCTTCTTACAAAAAGTTAAATTAGTATTTAGTATAAATAGAATTGCCCAAATAACAAATTCGCGTCACTATAAGGCTACCATTTTCTGATTGAACCATTATGCGAAATCTTTTCTCAATAATTCTGATTGCGGGCAGCTTTTTAGCGGGCTGTAATCATTCGCATGAGCGTCAGATACAAGGTTACGTCGAAGGCGAGAATATCTATCTGGCCTCTCCTTATTCCGGAATATTGGAGAATCTGGCGGTAGCCCGCGGCCAGTTAGTCAAAAAAGGGCAATTACTTTTCCAGCTGGATAAAAATCCGGAGTCTCTGCAGATTAAACAATTTGAAGCGGATCTGCTGCAAGCCAAAAATGTATTAAAAGATTTGGAAAATCCACGCAGAAAGCCTGAAATTGCAGCCATCCAGGCACAAATTGACCAGACAGAAGCGCAAATTAAACTCGCCCAAGTGCGCGTGAGACGGTATGAGGAATTATACCGTCGTAACGCTGCCTCAAAAGATACCCTGGATGAAGCTGTCGCTGTCTATCAGGAACAGGTAAAACTTAAAGAACAATATGAATCAAATCTGCGCCTGGCGAGGTTAGGAAGCCGGGAAGAGCAGATCAATGCGCAAAAAGCCCAGATTGCTTCATTCACTGAACGTTTAGCCGTGGCGCAATGGCAATTGGAGCAAAAACGCCTGTACGCTCCGGCAGATGGCTTGATATTTGATACTTATTATCGAAAGGGTGAGTTCGTTGGAACCCAGAAAGCGGTACTATCGCTGTTAACGCCCGCCAATGTACGCATTGAATTCTTTGTTCCAGTCGAAGTGCTGTCCAATCTGAAAATTGGACAGAAAATAGAGTTTCTCTGTCAAGGCTGTACTACCCGGTCTCAGGCATTGATCAGCTATATATCGCCGGAGGCACAGTATGTACCGCCCTTAGTTTATAGTCGTGAAAATACCGATAAACTTGTTTTTCGGATCAAGGCCGATTTAAGTCAATTTAATGAGTATAAACTTGGCCAACCTGTTACAGTATTTATACCATGACGCTTGAAGCAATTATTGATGTGCATGACTTACGTAAAAGCTTTGATGGCAAGCTGGTCGTCAAAGGGGTTGACATGTATGTTAGAAAAGGAGAGGTATTCGGTTTTCTTGGCCCCAATGGAAGCGGTAAGACTACGACAATTCGGATGCTTTGCGGTTTATTAACCCCTGACTCAGGCAGCGGCACTTGCCTGGGTTATGATATCCTTCGAGAGTCCTCCAAAATTAAAGAGCATGTGGGATATATGACTCAAAAATTCAGCTTTTATACGGATCTCAGTGTTGAAGAAAATTTAAATTTCGTTGCCCGCGTTTACAGTATGGATAACCGGAAAGAGCGGGTTGAAAAAGCACTGGAGGATTTGGGCCTGGCCGATCGTCGAAAGCAATTAACCGGTGAACTGTCAGGCGGCTGGAAGCAGCGTGTGGCCTTAGCGGCCTGTTTATTACATGAACCTGAACTGCTGCTCCTCGATGAGCCCACTGCAGGTGTTGATCCATTAGCCCGCCGCGAATTCTGGGATAAAATTCATTCCCTTAGCCAGCAAGGTATCACTACCTTGGTCTCCACTCATTATATGGACGAAGCAGAACGTTGCACCCGGCTGGCTTATCTGGCATATGGCGATCTGCTTATCACCGGTACCGTCAGAGAAGTTATTGCATCCACCCAATTGCTGACCTGGAAAATCACTGGTGAGGTAACCACCAGCCTGCTGCAGGAGGCAAAGAAAATGAAGGGCGTTATGCAGGCCGCTTTGTTTGGTAATCAAATTCATGTCAGCGGTTATGATGCTTCGCAGATCGAAGCCGAATTGCAACGACTGGCAGAAACCCATGCTGTGAAGTGGCAAGGTATTGAGTCAACGCTTGAAGATGCATTTATAAGTCTGGTAAAAAAATCTCAAGGAGGCTCGAATTGAATTACAAAGGGTTCTCGCGTTTGCTGGGCATTATGGTGAAAGAGTTTATTGAAATGAGGAGGGATAAAGCGACGTTTGGAATGATATTGGCCATTCCGCTCATGCAATTAATCCTGTTTGGTTATGCCATTAACACCAATCCACGTCATTTGCCTACCGCTATAGTTAACCCGCAACCATCCGAATTTACCCGAAGAATTTTGGTGGGTATGGAAAACTCGACTTATTTTCAGTTCATCAGTCCCTCCAGTTCCGAAGAAGAGGCAAAACGATTAATAAAACGGGGTGAAGTACAGTTTGTGGTCAATTTCCCCACGGATTTTTCCGAGCAACTGGTCAAAGGATTAAAGCCAGGGGTTCTTCTCGAGGCCGATGCTACGGATCCTGCAGCAACAAGCCGGGCGGTAGACGTATTTACGCAGATGGCTTCCTTGGTGTTAACAGAAGAACTGAAAGGACCGCTAGAGTCATTGGCCGATCAAGGGCCTCCCTATGAACCAATTGTTCATGCGATCTACAATCCTTTAGCCATTACTGCTTATAATATTGTACCTGGGCTTTTAGGCGTGGTTCTAACCATGACTATGGTCATTGTTACCGCCTTAGTGATTACCCGTGAGTATGAACGGGGTACGATGGAGAATCTGCTTGCCACTCCTTTGAAGCCTTTAGAAGTTATGGTGGGCAAGTTACTGCCTTACATTATAGTGGGCTATATTCAGGCCTTGCTGATTTTAATTATGGCGCGCTTCATGTTTCATGTGCCGATGGAGGGAAGCATCTTGCTGCTCTTATTCCTAAGCCTCCCGTTTATTGCTGCTAACCTGGCGATGGGATTGACGTTTTCCACAGTAGCGACGAACCAGTTACAGGCAGTACAAAGTGCCATGTTCTTCTTTTTACCTTCAATCCTGTTATCAGGATTCATGTTTCCCTTTCGCGGTATGCCGATTTGGGCACAATGGATAGGCAGCGCACTGCCATTGACACATTATCTGATTATTGTGCGAGGCATATTATTGAAAGGCAATGGTTTCCTGGATGTGTGGCGGGAAACAATCCCCATCATTATTTTTACCCTGATTGTTCTGCTCATTGGATTTAAACGCTATCGGCAGACGCTTGATTAACCAATATCCAGATATTGAATGATGCGGGTTTCTACACGCGAATCAATGAGAACACCAACATGGTCTACACCCGGCAGCAAGCTAAGGCTTGCATGGGGGTAGCGGCGGCAAAAGACAATGGATTCATTAGGGCTCACTGAATCATCCTCATTGCCATGGATGCATAAAATAGGAATTTCACAGGTGTTAATCATCTTGCGAAAATTCAAATGGGCGATATTGGTTTTCGAGTTTTGCCGAATCACATTTCTTAATTGCAAAAATGCCGAGCCATTTAACCCCATTCGCCGCGCCAGCTTACTCACTGGCGTTCTCATCTGGGTTGGTGAGGCGATCATAACTGCTTTATCAGGCATATGCTGAAGTTCCCATTCAGGCAATTGATGAGCCAGATTCAGGGTGTTTAATAACATGGATCCGCCAAAAGAATGCCCCAATACGGCATAGAAAGGACCCAGTTCATTAAGAGTCGAATTAATGATAGTCACCGCATCCAGCCAGGTTAACTGCCATCCGCGAGCCTCCCCGTGTGCCGGGAAGTCTAGTGCGTAAACGTCATAACCCTCCTGATGCAGTGCGCGAATCAATTTGACCATATAAGCTGCCCTGGACATCCAGCCATGGGTAATCAGGACTTTTTTCGCCTGTGGGTTGCCGGGTTGCTCAAAGCGATGGATCACATGATGTCTCGGCTTATTGCGCTGGATTAATTCAGTGCGTCTGGATGCAACAAATTCACAGGCTCGTTCAGCAAAATCCCGATATTCTTTCTCAAGCGGAAAGGGTAAAGGGGTAATAAAAAAATGATAGCAGAACTGTGCCTGTAAGAAATCTTTCACTTCTGTCAATGTATTCACTATCATGATGGCTTTCCTGTAATTAACATTTCCCAGCGACGCTGATTAGTTCGCCAGGGTTAATTCATTCAGATAAAGAGGTTTAAGTTAAAATTATTATCGAATCATATTAATAGTTTAGCATCTAGTCCAACTGGTAGCCAAATTGATGGGGAGTGAGCCGTTAATCAATAAACATGTGGACTGGCAAAGAAGTTGCTCTGGTAATTAAAAAAACTGCCCGCTTTTTTTTCTTTCAAATTCATGGGATTATCTGTGATCTTATTGGACTTTTGGGCAGTCTCAATTTAGACTTTAGCAATACCTAATGCGTCAAAAAGGAAAATTTCATGCACACTTCAAATTATCTTTATCATCATGGTGAACAGGAGTTACATGGTTTTCTTGCTTATGATGATTCAAGCGATCAGCCGAGGCCCGCAGTGATTGTCGTCCATGACTGGAGCGGGAGGAATGAGTTCGCTTGCAATAAGGCGGAACTCCTTGCTAAAGAAATGGGCTATGTGGGATTTGCTCTGGATATGTATGGGCATGGACGCATCGGCTATACCACCGATGAAAAAATGGCGTTAATGCAGCCTTTAGCTGGCGATCGCCGTTTGCTGCGTGATCGTATTCGCGCCGGTTTTGATGCGGTGATTGGAATGTCAGAGGTTGACAGCACAAGGGTTGCAGCGATTGGTTTTTGTTTCGGCGGTTTATGCGTGCTGGATTTGGCGCGCAGCGGTGCTGAGCTAGCTGGCGTGGTCAGCTTTCATGGCTTGCTGGACAAGCCCAGGCATATCCCTAACCAGCCCATCCAGGCGAAAGTTCTGGCTTTGCATGGCTATGATGATCCCATGGTGCCGCCTCAGCAGCTCAATGAATTCTGCGAGGAAATGACTGAAGCCAAAGTCGATTGGCAGGTACATCAGTACGGTCTGACCAAGCATGCATTTACTAACCCGAATGCCCATGACCCTGATTTAGGGCTGATATATAATCCAGGCGTTGCCAGCCGTGCAATGCAGTCAATGAAAAATTTTCTTCAAGAAATTTTTAAGTGATTCATATGCATATGTTTTTGAGAATACTCCTGGGAAGTTTCCTTTTCATCTCTGTGAGTGCCAAGGCTGCCTGGGCAGCAGGTACATTCAAAGACTTTCAAACATGGTCTACGCTGCTTGGTATGGGCTCACTTGGACAGGGTAAATTAGAACCCTTTAAATATTGGCTTGAGGGGCAGGAGCGGGCAGGGGATAACAGCAGCCGTGCCTCCCAAACACTTCTTAGGACTGGTCTGGGTTATGCGGCAACTGAAAATACCACGCTATGGCTTGGCTATGCCTGGGTTTATACAGAAGAGCCGCTAACCAGCAACCCATTTCAGGAAAATCGGATCTGGCAGCAGGTTCTTTGGACAAAAAAAATCCAGGAGCTCGGTTTTACAGTACGTTCCCGTCTGGAAGAGCGCTACCTGGAGACCAGTGAAAATACGGCCTATCGATACCGTCAATATTTCAAGATTGTAGTGCCTCTGGTTCAAACTGCAAAACTTAACCTGGCCAGCACAGAAGAAATTTTTTGGCATTTGAATAATTTCAACGGCTTAAATAACCATGGTTTTGATCAGAATCGTTTCTTTTTGGGGCTTAACTATAAAATGACATCTACATTAACCACGGAAATAGGTCATTTAAATCAGTATATAAGACGAGTTAATAATTCTAATTTCCAAAGTAATGTGCTGGCCATGAATTTCCTATTAAACTTATAGAGTTATGATCATGCTGTCTGTTGATTAGTCAAGTTATGTCGCGTACGTTCAATTTGTTCATTTACAAATAAATTAAAAAATGTTAATCAGTTAATACTAAGATAATACTTTGCGTTTAGACTGAGAACACACGTTACCAACTTTTGTCCATAGAATCCCTTGTTCAAGATAACAGGAGTATTGCATGCGCATTAAAGAGGCTAGTTATAACGGCCTTGAATGTAAAGGTGTCCGACGCCCATTTCTAATGGGTTGCAGTGGCGGCGGCGGGCACATTTCGGCAATAAAGGGGATTTATGATTATTTAAATAATAAATACCATAGAGATGAAATTGACCTCCCTTTACATGAGCCGGTATTACTGGAGGAAAAAGGCAGCAGTCCTTCGCGTGATTTAATTCTCAAAGGCCAGGGCTGGTTGTGGGAGTATCGGATTTCCCCTCTGGTTAAAAAGGTTAGCGCATTGACGCCTTTGCCTATTATCCCTTCTCGCGAAAGCCTAATTGTAGAAACAAGCAAGCTCAATGCAAATGAGAAAAAGTTAAAGCTTAGCAAGCGCTGCTACCGCGATATGCTGCTCGATTATTATGATGCAGGATACGAAAGTGCGGGGATCTGGAACATATTGCAGCGACAGGATGCAGTTGGCGAGCTCAAAAAGCTGATTGCATTACAAAAAAACAATGATGATAATAATTACAGTTTAGTCAAACAACGTTTGCTGGATGATTTCAAAAAGGCCGCGCAGGAAGGAAAGCCCTATACTGAAATTATCAGTACCCAGGCAATGGGATTGCCGGCTCTTTGCGATGCTGTTATAGAATATAATCAATGGAGTAGAGTTCAACATCCTGCGTTCACCCCTCTTGTAATCCATCAATATTTTACCGATTTGCCTACTCATGGGGCTGTTCATTTTTTTAATCCCCTGTCTCGTTTAAGTAAAAAACAGCAACAACAGATGCATCTGTACGGCTTAGGGATGTCGGAGGATGTAATTCGTACTTTTTTCCCAAAAGGGGAAGATTTTGGCGGCATTTATGATATTCCACCGAAAGATAATCCAATGGTCCGTCCCGGATTTACCGATCCGGATCTTGATTACAGCAAATTCTTTCATAAATCCTGCAAGTTCTATCTGCTTGATTCCGATAATGAAAAACAGGATTACCGCATCACCGCCGACGAGCAGATAGCTACCATTCTGCTTGGAAGCCAGGCAAGTAATGATACGGTTAAGTACATTGAGACACTTCTAAAAAACGGCTATCAGAAAATTTTTGTTCTGGGTGGGCATCTTTTTGAAAAGGAAATTCAGGAAATAGAATCTCGATATCCACAACTCCCAAATCGCATTGTCCGGGTTTCTAGCAATCAGACGGATACTACGTTAACGCCCTTGTTAACCAGAAGCAATATCATTATCCAGCGAGGTGGCGGAGTTAGTGTGATGGAGGCTATGGCCATGCCTCATAATCCTGAGCAAGCTATTCTCATTCATCATACGGATGCACATGCGGACGAAATCAAAGAGAAGGAACTTACATCCGGGATCAGCTGGGAAGATTGCAATGTCGACCGCTTAGTAACCGCTTTATCCCAGAAGGGCCTTCGCACTAAAAAGACTTCGCCGGAATTGGCAAAATCCGAGATTCCAAGAGCCAGACTTTCGGCGGCACTTGTTCTGCTTGATAAAAGCTTTAAAACCAAGCTGGCAGCAATACAGTCTAAATCCTTTAGTCATAACAGCTCACTTAAAAGGCAGCTGATGAAAGAAGCAAGCGCTTTGCAAAAGGGCATTAAGCTTGCTGCCAGTTTCCGCCAGCGCCTCTCATTCTTTAATCGATTCATTCTCGAGGATTTTGTCGCACTGCTGTCACATCCGCTGATTAAGGAAGAGCCTCAGCGATTACTGCCGTTAATGTCAGCTTATGAAAGCTGTACAACACAGCAAAGCAGTGCGAACTGGGAGATTGTGCTCAATAGTTTATTAAGTGAAAACCGCCTGACCAGCTCCTGGTTAACAAAATTGAGCCATCCTGAAGCGAACGAACCATTTTTGAGCAGAGAGGTGCATCGCTGTATTATTTTACGGATGATGGAATTAAAAAAGAGTTTACCTGAGGATGAACGACCGGTTGCAGCCCGTATTCTTGCTGATATCCATGAGCGGGCAGCAGAAAATGATTTTAAGGGCTTAAAAGAAAAATTGAAGTCAACGGAGCCGCCTAAAGCGTACACAAATCCCGAGTTGAAAAAGTTTTTTACTTTATCGCATCGATTAGCTGCGCGTATGCAAACGCCATCGGATATGCAGGAGTTAAACTCCTTTCTTTTAAATCCTCATCGCGTTAAAGAGACAGGGGAGGCTAAATCCAAATTATTGACCGCTGCACAGGAATTGGAGGAGGCTTTAAGAATCTATGTAAATGGTATGAAAGAAAGTTTGAGCGATTACAGTATTGACAGGCTCCGATTTTTTAGCCCCAGATATATGTTCCACTCCAAGCTAATGAATGAAAAATTAGAAATAGCCGAAACTTTATTGGGTCGTTTGACAAGGCTGAATAAACAAGAATTCACCGACAATACGCGGGCAGTGGCAATGACCAAGCTTCTGGTATCCGCGCAAAAAGCCAATGAAAAAGTGGTTCGTCATGCATTGTTTGCTTCAAATGGCAGATTGGGGGACTTATTAAACTCTCATGTAAATTTTTTGAACACAAACTACTCGCTAGCTTACAAGCAGGGATACAGTCAGTTAAATTCAAAAACACCTTCTTTCTCACCGTCTTGTTAAGTGGATTGTTCCCGGTGGTTGCCCATGGTATAAATCAGGAGATAATAAAAATAAGGAGAGTCTTGTGTCAAAATTCAATGAAGTGACAAAGGGAATCAGCACTCAACTTGCTAAAATGCGAAAGGAAATGCCTGAAGTAATGGCCGGGTTTTCCTCTTTAGCGCAAGCTGCAACAAAAGACGGTGCATTAGACAAAAAAACCAAAGAGCTGATTGCTATGGCACTAGCCGTTGCCAATCATTGCCCAGGCTGTATTGGTTTCCATTCACAAACACTGGTGAAATTACAGGCGACACGTGAGGAGTTAATGGAGACTCTGGCAATGGCGGTCTATATGGGCGGCGGACCCTCCTTAATGTATGCGGCAGAAGCATTGGAAGCGTTTGAAGAGTTCAGTGCCTGAGGCAATGCTGGGCTGTCAAGCCCAGCGAACCACGCCATGCCAGCTTAGGAAGGCATTCCCAAAACAGTACTCATATGTTCCATCCTTGCCGTTTTACCCGAAGATGGGACAGCGCTGCCAGTTTGAGGCGTGCCCTGACAAGGAAACGCTTTCATCACCCCAAGCCAGGCGACCTGGGACACGGTCATCTTATTTTTATCGCTTTCCTGACTTGAAATACCGCCATAGGTTTGCACGATAATATTATTCATAGTCATGGCATCCAGCTTTTTGCCTTCAGGCAAACAGAATAACTGCCGCCCCTGGCTTTTAGCCAAATCATTGGCTTGGGTCAGCGTTTCGGCAATGCTTTCGGCAGTAATAATAAGTACATTACGTGCTGATCGCGCCCAGGCTTGCGATTGGGCATCGGCTTTCATTTCCATTTGCGGAATATTATTAGAGATGCTCATGTAGTGATCAATAGTGTCCGCTTTGACCAGGAAAGACAAAGAAGATAACAATAAAAAGAAGTAGATACGCATCTGTTGCTTCCTGTTGAAATAATATAGCAATCGACCAGAACAGAACTCTACAAACTCTTCCCGAAATAATCAAGGCTAATGAGGATAAACCGGCAGGTAGTTAAAATAGTTTTGCAGGCATTCCGAACCACATTCGTCATGCGTATTGTCAAGGCACAGGAAAAAACATTTGGCACCATACTTCTTGGCTTCCCGCATTGCATCGTCCAGGGTTGCGAATGAAGCCATATCCGCTCCTTTGTGCAGATAATCTGTTTTATGATTGGCAACCAACTCAACCAGATACTGGTGTAATTCGGTTGGTGAATAAATAAGTCCAACCGGATTACTTTCCGAAAGCTCTAATATTCCTTCACGTGATAAATTATCCATAGCTGTAATTAAAGTGTATACTTGCTTAAATTATAGCAAAATGAGCCAAACTTTTACAGTTGGCGGAAAATTCCTTCAGTGGCAGATGCGTTTTCTTTGTTCCAGTATGGAGAATACCTCATTATCTCCAATCACAATATGGTCGAGCAACTGGACATCAATTAGACTCAGAGCTTGGCTTAACCGTTCAGTGACGCGATAATCTTGCTGACTGGCCTCGCATAATCCGGATGGATGGTTATGAGCAAGAATAATAGCTGCCGCATTCAGCTTAAGGGCGCGATCCACCAGCGGCCGCGGATGAATTGTTGCGGCATTAATAGTTCCCTGGAATAATTCCTCATACGCGATAACCCGATGCTGGCTATCGAGAAATAAAGCAGCAAAAATTTCGTTTTTTCTATCGCGCAACTGGCGCTTTATATAACGGTAAGTCTGTTGCGTATTATTCAGTTGCAGTTCTTTTTTCAGTGTAATGAATTCACTGCGCAAACAAATCTCGCGCGCAGCCTGTAGTTGTGAATATTTAACCAGTCCAAGACCGGGAATACGCTGGAAGCTGTGTTTATCGGCATTAATAATAGCCCGCAGATCGCCAAACATCCTAAGCAGGTCCTGGGCTAATTGTAAACAGGATCGCTTGCCATTCCCCGAGCTGATAAAAATAGCCAGCAGTTCCGTGTCGGAAAGTTTTTCTGCGCCAATAGTTGCCAGTTTTTCGCGCAGATCCAATGTTTGGGCGCTAAACAAATCTGTCATTCTTATTCCTTTATTGCGAGGTTTGTGTTTTGATCGGGGATTATTCTTATCAAAACTGTTTCAGCATGCAAGATTTTGAAGGTAAAAAAATAGTATTAGGCGTTTGCGGCGGGATTGCTGCGTATAAGTCTGCCTATTTAGTTCGCGAATTGGTTCGCCTTGGAGCAGAAGTGCAGGTCGTAATGACCGAGGCGGCCAAAGCCTTTATTTCCCCAATGACATTTCAAGCCTTAAGCGGCAGGGAAGTGCGGATGGATTTATTCGATCCGCAGGCTGAACGTTCCATGGGACATATTGAATTGGCACGTTGGGCTGATTATTTAATCATTGCGCCGGCAACTGCAAATTTTATTGCTAAGATGGCCCAGGGATTATCAGATGATCTACTTTCCACACTTTATCTGGTTGCCCTCGTACCTGTGCTGGTTTGTCCGGCAATGAACCATAGCATGTGGAAGCATCCGGCTACCCGAGAGAACTGTCAATTGCTGGCTCAACGCGGTGTTGTGTTTGTAGGGCCTGAGGAAGGGGAGCAGGCTTGTGGTGAGTACGGCCCGGGAAGGGTCGCGGAACCCGAGACAATCATCAGCAGCCTTCGTATGCTGAAAGTCCGTAACTGCCTGTCAGGCCAGCGCGTTTTAATCACTGCCGGCCCCACCCGCGAAGCGCTGGATCCTGTCCGGTATATCAGTAATGAAAGCTCCGGGCGAATGGGCTATGCGCTGGCTGAGGCTGCCAGGATGGCGGGGGCTGAAGTTGTTTTAGTCAGTGGCCCTACTGCCTTGCCTTTGCCCGCTCACATTGAATGCCACCGCGTTACTTCTGCAAAAGAGATGTTTGACAAGGTCATGCAACATCTGGAACCAGGTACCTTATTTATTGGATGTGCTGCAGTAGCTGATTATTCACCAGTAACCGTCGTGGCACAGAAAATCAAGAAGCTTCAGCAGGAAAGGCCGGTGATTGAACTGAAGCTGAATCCTGATATCCTAAGCAGCGTTGCGCAAACTGGAAAAGCCGGTCTGGTAATGGGCTTTGCAGCTGAAACGGATAATTTGCTGGAAAACGCCAAACAAAAGCTGAAGAATAAAAAACTGGATCTGATCGTCGCTAATCAGGTGGGGAATGGCTTAGGCTTTGATAGCCTTGAAAATGAGGTGGTGGTTCTCTCGAAAGACAAGGAAATCCATCTGCCTTTGAGCAATAAACAGCGATTAGCGGCCGATATTGTTGCAATCCTGGCGTCAACTCTTCAAAATGTCGCATCATCCGACATTTCTGGAGATTAACCTATGGAACATGCCATTCAACTCAAAATACTGGATCCCCGCCTGGGGCAAACAATTCCCTTGCCCTCTTATGCTACTGAAGGCTCTGCGGGCCTGGATTTAAGGGTTTGTATTGATGAGCCCATGCAGATTGCAGCTGGGGAAACAGTTTTATTGCCCACTGGCTTGTCAATTTACATCGCAGACCCAAAGCTGGCGGCAGTGATTCTGCCACGCTCCGGTTTGGGGCACAAGCATGGAATCGTACTGGGTAATCTGGTAGGGCTTATTGATTCAGATTATCAGGGCGAATTAAAAATTTCCTGCTGGAATCGTAATCAGGAACATTTTACAGTGAATCCTGGGGAGCGGATTGCTCAACTGGTTTTTTTACCCGTTGTCCAGGCCCAGTTCAAATTGGTCGATTCATTTATTGAAACACCGCGCGGTGAAGGTGGTTTTGGCAGTTCAGGGAGAGGCTGATGCCCTATGTTGAAAAAGAAATTAGTCCGCTGGTTTTTCGCGCCTACGATATCCGTGGTGTAATTAATGAAGAGTTCAACGAGGACGCGTTTTATACCATAGGCCGAGCACTTAGCGTACGCATGAAGCAACTGAACCGTACGAGTATTTTTCTTGCCCGTGACGGGCGTTTAACCAGTGAACGCTTGGCAGAGGCCTTAAAATGTGGCCTTTTGGACAGTGGGATTGATGTCATTGAGCTGGGGGCTGTATCCAGTCCCGTCTTATATTATGCCACGCATTTACCGCAGGCTGATTCTGGTCTTATCGTTACTGCCAGCCATAATCCGGCAGAATATAATGGTATAAAAATAGTTCTGGCGGGCAAGACCCTGACCAAATCTGAAATTTTCGAACTGTATCAGATCATTCAGTCCGGGCAGTTTGTTGAAGGCAGGGGAAATAGTTCTTTTCTCGATATTCTCGATTCCTATGCTGATTTGATTGTATCAAACGTCCATGTAATGCGACCCTTCAAAGTGGTTGTTGATTGCGGTAATGGCATTGCCGGACCGCTTGTACCCAAGGTTCTGGAACGTTTGGGCTGCGAAGTGATTCCTTTGCACTGTGATGTAGATGGTCATTTCCCAAATCATCATCCTGATCCGACTGTCGAAGAAAATTTACTGGAGTTGAGGGCTACGGTTAAAAAGCATCAGGCCGATATTGGCCTTGCATTTGACGGCGATGCTGATCGCTTAGGCGTGATTGCCGAATCGGGCGAAATTCTCTGGCCTGATCGTTTAATGATGTTCTATGCCCGGGATTTATTGAAAAAAACAAAAAATGCCACTATTGTGTTTGATGTAAAATGCTCTGCCTTCCTGACACGCATTATTGAGCAGGAAGAGGGGGTAGCGCAAATGTGTCCCACTGGACATTCGATTGTCAAATCAGTTATGGAAGAGAAAGGCGCTATTCTAGCTGGAGAAATGAGCGGGCATCTTTTCTTTAAAGATCGCTGGTTTGGTTTTGATGACGCACTCTACAGTGCCTGCCGCCTGCTGGAACTGCTGAGCCAAAATACGGATAGCGTCAGTCAGCAGTTTATGGAAATTCCGATAAGCGTGAATACGCCGGAAATTAAAATTCCGATGGAAGAAAAAGATAAATTTCTCTTTATGCAGGAGTTTGAAAAAAAAGCGGAATTTCCCAAGGCGCGTGTGATTGGGATTGACGGATTAAGGGTAGAGTTTTCTGATGGCTGGGGTTTATTAAGGGCGTCTAATACGACCCCCTGTTTAATCGCCCGATTTGAAGCAGAAGACGAAAATGCGCTGGAGAAAATTAAAAGCCTGTTTCGTATTCAGATTAATCAGATTAATCCGGCATTGGAATTGCCGTTTTAGTGCTTAAAGCAATTTACGCCCTGCAAGTCAGCCTGCGCTCTGCAAGCCCAGCCTGCGCCCTGCAAGTCAGCCTACTTCCTGCGGCGTGTCCGCAGGATCCAGATTTTAGCGGGGCTGTAGCGAAGCTGCGGCAACTTTTTCTGCATAGATTGTATTGACATGAATAAGGATATTTTATGGACCATGGAAATATCGCCTGGATGCTGACATCCTGTGCTCTGGTCATGCTAATGACACCAGGCCTTGCCTTTTTCTATTCCGGTTTAAGCCCGGTACGGAACACCTTAAACACAATTAAAATGAGCTTTATCTGCTTGGCTGTTATTCCACTTATCTGGGCCATTTTCGGTTATTCACTGGTTTATAGCGGAAGTAATGAATGGATTGGAAATCTTGATTATCTTGGCTTATCACGCTTATTCTCGCCCGGCAATAATAACTTACCTATCCCGGCTCCACTGTTCATGCTATTTCAGATGATGTTTGCGGTTGTCTCACCGGCTATCATTTCCGGCGCATTGGTCGGCAGGATGAAATTCAGCAGCTATGTTTTATTTGTAATATTCTGGACCATTATTGTTTATATTCCTCTCGCGCATTGGGTTTGGGGGAGTAATGGGTGGCTGGCAAGAATTGGTGCCATTGACTTTGCCGGAGGGATCGTCGTACATATCAGCGCAGGATTTTCTGCCCTGGTTGCGGCAATCATGCTTGGGCCCCGAATTGGTTTTTCGCAGCAGAAAAATCGGCCTCATAATATTCCCTTTGTTGTTCTTGGCGCTTCGCTGCTATGGTTCGGATGGTTTGGATTTAATGCAGGATCGGCTATAGCGGCTAATGATTTGGCCATTTGCGCAGCAATTACCACCATGTTGGCTGCCAGTTCTGCAGTGACTACCTGGACTTTATTGTTATGGGTCCGTGGAAATCGACCTTCGGCTGTAGGCGCTTCGGCCGCTGCGGTCATTGGCTTAGTGGCAATAACACCTGCCTCAGGGTTCGTAACGCCCATGGGTGCTATTATCATTGGCAGTATTACCGCCATTATTGCCCAATTTTGTCTGGGCTTTCTGAATCGCTTTGATACGGTTGATGATGCGGCTGATGTTTTTGTTTGCCATGGTATTTCGGGAGTAATCGGCTCAGTATTAACGGGTGTATTTGCTACTGTGACCATGAATCCCTCTGGAAAAGACGGCTTGTTGGCAGGAAATAGCATGCTGATTGTTTATCAGTTAATTGCGGTTGCCGTAGCAATTGCCATTTCAATTATTGGAACGGTGTTAATTCTTTTTGTTCTGAAACGATTAATCAACATCCGGTCAACGCCAGAAGAGGAAATTCAGGGCGTCGATATTATAGAGCACGGCGAGAAAGCGTATGATCATACGCTTTCACCTTAGAAATATAAAATCTACATGTTTTTAAACCCCTGTTCATACGAAACATCAGGGGCATCTCCCTGGTTCTTCATATGAAGTAAATTATTTTTCATATTCCTGCAAGTTTGTGCAGATGTTCCCATCGTGGCTTCAGGCCAGGCATCAGCCGTTTCAGCAATACCTGGAGCAATATAATTTAACCTCGCGATAAATTCATCAATTCCTGGTCTTAACTGCAGGTCGGACTGCAAGGCAGCCTGGATTAACTCTTTCGCCATTTGCCCTTTGGGGGTGTTGAAAATGTCTGCAGAAAAATCCAGGGCCTCAGCCGTATTTTTGATTTCCGGATCACAGGCTGCCAACTGTAATTTCTTTGACCATTCCAATTTGTCTTCACTATTTTGAGCGGTTAATAAATCATACAGCATCACTCCCAGCTGATAGCTGGAAAATTTGTCCATGTTAATCTGAACCTTGAGAGAGAAATCTCTCAGATATTCTGGCGCAGCAAAAGAGTAAGTGGTGTTGGCTTCTTCATATTTTTCTAATGTACCATCGCTTCTTAATGGGCGAATAAATTTGATGTCGGAAACAGCCAGCTGAAGAGAGTCATTTAACAGGAAGTTTTCGGCTTTAATATCGGGATGCCCATAACCTTTTTTAGCTAATAATGCGATAAACTCCGCGACAGCCATTGTTTTTTTCAAGGCGCAGTCAGCCAAATGCTCTGGCTCAGCCATTTCGTTTGCCTGTTGCTGCTGATAATGTGAAAGATCGCCATTCGGGCAGAATTCAGAGACACTGATTACATAATTATTTCCTGTTGGGGAAATTGGCGAAACAGCATGCAAATACTCTTGGGTTAGGAACGTGTTAATCTCTGGATCACTGCGTAAATTATTAATCGTTTTAGGTTTGAAGTCATGGCCATCAGCAAGGCGAATGAGATAGGTTTTCCCGGTTTCAAGATCGGTTGCTGCCCAGTTTTGATTATTGCCCCCTCCCTGCGCACCAAGCCGCCTTATCTCAAATCCAGGTATAATATCCGTCTGGTTTTTGCTCAAGTGGTTTGACAACTCAAGCAGCGCTTTTTCTGTAGCAGCACTGAATCCCAATAGCGCCGCCGCCACTTTTTTTTGTTGCTCATGCTCGTTTTTTTTCTCCTCCAGCCCTTCAAAAAGTTGGTTCATCTCAAAAAGTACGGAATTTAAAAGGGTACGCAGACGTTGCTGTGCAAGAGGCTTATTATTGATGTCCGAATGGTGGTTCAATTGGACAAAAATCTGATTTTTCAAGTTATCGAGGGCATTGTAATATCTGCTTTTCTTTTCCGGGCTGCCCTGATAATCTGCTCGCTGCTGATGGACTGTCTCAAGTAAAGGATTGATTGTCTCATAAAGGGCATTACGCTTTGATAGAAAGTTTCGCGGAGTGGTCTGCTTTGTCCATTGTTTTACAGTAGGTAAGGATGAAGCTTGTTGTGCCAGTTCCAAAATGCTTTTTTCACCCGAAGCTCCCGGTAAAACAGATGCATTAAATTGGGAAAACTCCTGTATTACTGCATTACTGGAATACCAGTTTAAGAAGTTATCAACATCCTTATCAACAAAGTTTGGATCGTGCTGTGTTTGCAGCTCTTCAAAAAGCTGTTCTGAGAGACTATGAATCTGCGCTAAAAGCATGGCCTGTCCCTGGCTGTCGAGTTTCTTTTTATCAAAGTCTCGAATGAGGGTATTGAGGGTATTTATTCCTGACTGTTTTCCAGACGTTACAATTGGTGTGAGCATACCTGCTCCGATTCATTCCCTTAGTCTTAAGTGTAGAATATGGATTGATTTTTGAGGTCTGGGCAGGCATATGATTTCTAATCGGTGAATAATAATTCAAATCGGTTGTCTAGTGAATGCGCAACATCTTTTATCACCCCATCTGCTTCATGAAGATCTCTTAGCGAATATCCGATTGTAATATGAGGATAAAAATGATCGGGATCCCAGGCATTTTTATCACCCCCATTTTTTACGAATTCTTCATAAACCTTCTGGCGAATATTCAATAAATTTTTTGATTTCATAATTATAAAATAAGTCTCTTCTGCTTTTCCCTGAATTTTTGCCACCCCTCTGCCCAAACCCAATACGTCCAAATCGGAGTTCTGTATGTAGTTTTGCAAAGCAATTTCCTCAATTCGGTCAATGCTGAGGTATTTTTTAATAATATAAGTGTATTCCGGAGGTGTTATTACCGTGATATGGGCTTCGCCATCCTTGTTCCAGTCTGTAAAAAATCGCAATGGGTATTGCAAATAGGCAGAGAGTTTATCGCGGATTGATTTGACTGTTGCATATTGAATATTCATTGCAATTGCCGTATCAAAAGGGCCTGATCCCCTATGCGATTCAAATGAAAGATCATCATTGATGTAAATACTTTTTGAAATGGGTATTTGTTCCAGTGCATAGGTACTCATGCTAAGGAGCAGCAAGGCCACGAATGTCATCGCTTTACGTTTTAAATCCAACATCCTGTAATTCATAAAAATCCCTGGTAAATTATTTAATGTATTCCCATTCCCGGCGTTCTGTTTAGTAACAGGTCCCGGCTGTCTCGTGGGGCAAGATCTGCAGCCAGCTTATTACGTTCATTTCTTATATCGGTTCGGGCACCTTTTGCGAGAAGTAATTCAATTATTCCAGTATGGTTTTGTGCAGCAGCCATATGAAGCGGTGTATTCTGTTTTTTATCTTGCCCATTTATAAATTCATGCCAATCAGGCTGGCAATCCAGAACTGCTTTTACTGCCTCTTCATTCCCGCTAGCAACAGCATAATGCAGAATCGACTGATTATTAATAGTTTTATGAGCAAGCAGCGCTTTATTTTTTAACAAAGTCTGATAAATCTTTTTTTGTCCAGCCAGTAAGGCTGCATGGAGAAGTGACTCCCCCGTCTTATTGAATGTTCCAAGAGCGGATGGATTTCGCTGCAGTACTTCAAGTGATTCGTTTTCCATTTGTGCGCGGATCAGATAAAAAACAATATTCTCACCTGAAGTATCCTGTTGTTCATAAACCTGCGGTTCACTGGCAGCTAATAATTCCTGATAGCATTGTTTTCGATTGTTTTGCTTATGACTTTGTAAAGAGAGCATAATAGGCAGTTTACCCGCCTCATTTGCTTGTATTGCTGTCATTTTGAGCTGCAATAGCAGGCGGATAACAGGCAAATGGCCATAAATCGCAGCTAAATGCAGGGCAGAGTTTTTAAAGCTGCTGAGATGCTGCAAGCAAGCCTCTTTGACTTCCTCGCTGCTGTGGGACCAGGCCTGGATCAGAAATCGATCCATACCATTTTTTGCGGCATAGCTAAAGGCAGTTAGAGAGGAATCAGAATCGACTATTTCATCCAGGGTTGTTTTATTTTTTATGCGTTCATAATTTTCATATAAATTTTTAAGGGCTGCGATTGTTTGCTGTGGTTGCAGGTCGCTTTTAATATTTCTGCGAAAATAATTATTGATGGTTTCCAGATCCCGAGCACTTATCCTGTCTGGATCTATATGCAACTGCCGCAAACGCGTTTCCCAACTTGCTGGTCCAAAAAAACCTTTCATAACCATCCTGCCCTTGCCTGAGTTAAACGAAGTATAGTCTATTAATACAATAGCTTAGTTGAACAACCCCAAGCTAAGATGTCTCAATTCATTGTATCCCGCTTTTGCAAAGCTACTAAACGAGTGAGCAGGGGCTTAGCATCCTGTTTTCTACCGGCAAATTCGTCCTGTTTCACCCAGTTAAAATGATATTGCTCTGCCAGTTTTTTTAGGTAATCAAGGTGATGGCTAAAACGGGCAGTCACTTGCAATTGCCAGTCATGCTCGAAACTGATTTCGGTATTGAAAATAAAGTATCCGCCAGCTGCGAGATGCTGGCTAACAAGCGCGAATACTTCGCTTAAATCACCAAAATAGGGCAGTACATCGGCTGCAATAATTAAATCGTAACGCTGTTCATCTTTTTTAAGAAAATGAATGATTTCATCTTCAAAAAGTTGATCATAAATCCCTTTTTCACTTGCTTGAGCAAGCATTTTTTCGGCAATGTCGACGCCAGTAAGCGCTTGGCAGAAAGAACGAATACTTGCACCGGAAAGCCCTGTCCCGCAACCTAAATCCAGTGCGCGGTCGATAATTTGGATATCGAGAAACTTGATTAATTTGCGAATACGCTCAGGTAGGGAATAACTTAAATGCTCCTTTAAATGCTGATCATAATAAAGTGCATAATTATTAAATAAATTGGCCGCATAGTCTGGGGAAGTTTCCGCTTGCTGATGATGCAGCAGAGCGTTAAGCATATGCCGACTTGATTTATCTTCCGGATTCGCAGCCAAGGCCTGATGTAATAATTTTTTTGCCTGCTCTTTATCGTCAAGTCGAAGATAAATGGCCGCCAGATTATTAAGCGCTGCAAAATGCTCAGGCTGCGTTTCAAGAATTTTTTCAAAATGAGCAATGGCCTCATTTAAATGGCCCAAGGCCATCTGCGCAACTCCTGAGTTGTATAAATATTCGCTGTTGTCAGGAAATTGCTGCAGCAATACATCGTAATGCATCAGGGCATTTTCAAACCGATCATGGTGCATGAAGGTTGCTGCCAGATTATTTCGTGCTTCAATGTGCTCATTATCAATAGCCAGTGCGCGGCTGAAATAGTCAACTGCCAGCTGGCCATTATTCTTTTTAAGAGCGACTACACCCAGGTTCGTCAGAGCCTGTACATGGCTGTCGTTTTCCAGCAGCACAGTCTGAAAGGCATGCTCGGCTTCTTCCAGACGATTCGCCTCCAGTTCCAGTACGCCAAGATAAAACTGGGCTTCAAGATGGGAGGGCTCAAGCGCCAGAACATTCTTAAATTGGATTTTAGCGGGGCCTAATTGGTTGTTTTTTAATAACAGTAAACCCAAATTAAAATGCGCCAGGATAAAATCCGGTTCAGCGTGAACCGCCTGGCGATAATGTTCAAGCGCTTGCCGGTATTGTCCCTGCATGGCATAAATACCGGCGAGATTACAGTGGGCCTGTGCATAATTTTTATTATAAGCAATTGCCTGTTGATAATGATAAATAGCTTGATCAAGATCGTGAATATTTTTGTAGGCGTTTCCCAGATTATTCAGCAGGATAGGATTTTCTGGTGTCAGTGTTAGCGCCTGCTTCATATAGAGTACTGCATTCGCCATATCGCCTAATTGTGCATAAGCCATTCCCAAAAATTGCAAGGCACGATCATTTTGAGGGTTTGCGCTGAGCAGCTGTTCATAGAGGGTAATGGCTTGGGGTAGCTGCCCTTCATAATGAAGATTATAAGCTTTTTCAAATAACTCATCGTCGTTCATAGCGGTTTAACCATCAAAATATGCGGAATGCCATCCTCATCAAAGGGCTCGCCCTCGCAGGAAAAACCAAAAGCTTCATAGAAGCGTTTTAAATAGAGCTGTGCATGAATATGAATTATTTTGCCGGCAAAATGGGCTTGTAGATAATTCATGACACCGACTAGCAATTGCTTCCCTAATCCTTTTCCCCGAGCTGCAGTACTGGTAACTATCCTGCCAAAACTCACTATATTAGCATCATAATGCGGTAAAATGCGGGCATAAGCTAACAAAGTCTGGTTTTCCTGAATACAAACATGAAGCGCCTGTTGATCTTTATAATCCAAATCCTGGTAAGGACAATGCTGCTCCACTATAAATATAGCATTTCGTAAGGCCAGAATGTCATATAAGTCCTGAGTGGAAAGTTCATTGAATGGTTTAATGGTGGTGATCACAGAAACTCCTTCAGTTCGTGTTGAAGCTGGGCTAAGGCTTGCCCGCGATGGCTTATGGTATTTTTAAGTTCTGGAGCAAGTTCGGCTGCCGTACAGTGATATTCTGGAATATAAAACACCGGATCATAACCAAAGCCCTTCGTTCCCTTTGGTTCATGAATGATTCTGCCTTTTATCTTGCCATAGGCTAGCAGCGGCACTGGATCGTCTGGCGAGCGGAGCAGGGCGATTGCGCAGAAGAAATAAGCCTGTCGCTGAGCATCAGCAAAATGTTCCATTTTCTCTAGGAGCAGTTGAATATTGTCGCTATCGCTGGCTTCCTCTCCGGCAAATCGCGCTGAATGGATACCCGGCGCGCCGTTTAAGGCCGGTACTACCAGACCTGAATCATCAGCCAAAGCCGGCTTGCCAGATTTTTCGCTGGTATGCCTGGCTTTAATCAGGGCATTTTCAACAAAACTTAAACCCGTTTCTTCCGGGCTTTCAATATTAAAATCAGCCATGCTTAAGCAGTGAAACGGTGCAAGGATAGCTTGAATTTCCTGAATTTTACCCTTGTTTGAGGTCGCCAGAATAATGTCTTTCATAAATTAGCGGTTAATAAGAATACGGTATTTCCAGTATATCAATGCTGTATCTTGCCCGCTAATTCGGACGATAAAAATAATTCCAGTTTCCAACAAAGTTTGGTTCAAATTTGGTATAATGATGTAAATTATGGGCATGCGGGTGAAATCATGGTCAAGATATTTCAAAGTGGGATTATTTCAAAACCGACAAGTAATAGTCAGGCCCAGGATAAAGAAAATGGTTTTGCAGTTGATGAAATACAAGGTGAAAGACTCGAGCAGGAGGATACGTCAATCAGCGAGGTCTATGATCCTCTGGGAGTGCAAAACCTGAACCCGCTTCAAATCGCCCAGCGCCTATGGACTTCCTATCGCTTAATTAATCAGGAGGTTCATAATGAAATGGATTACAGCGGTACCACCGCGGTAACGACCATTTTTAAACAGGATTTTCTGATTTCCGCGTTAACAGGTGATGCAGCAGTCTTTGCCGCAGTACTTAATGAGCGCGGAATATTAGTGAGTCTTTGTCGACTCAATGAACGCACACATAAACCTGATGAAGAGAATGAGTACAATAGGATCATTGAAGCTGGCTCCAGTGTAGTCAATAATCGGGTGCAGGAGCGATTAGCCATATCGCGCGCAATTGGTGATAAGGACGTTAAAGGTGTGATTGCTGATCCTGATGTAATGATCACCTACCTGGGAGATATCCCAATGGAATACACTGTGCTTGTTATCAGCTCCTGTGATGGATTCACCGATGCGGCGGAAACCACTAATCAGAAAATATTCAAAGAGGTTACTGATGATGACTTCGAATTCGGCAGCAAAAGACACCATGAACTATGGCTCTTTATCTGTTTATACTATTTTATGGATGATAGGCCTGGAGCCCTTACACCGCTTGAAATTGCGAGTAAACTCACCCGCCTGGCTATCCAGCATGGTTCTATGGATAACGTGTCCGTGTCAGTACAAATTGCTAAACGGGCTGTCGAGCCCGCGTCATTTTGCGGAATGAACGGGATTTACGATGGTCATGGCGGCAGCGGTGCCTCCCATTATACCGCCGATAATATGGGAGATATGCTAAGGTGGCAGCTTGAAATGTCTGAAATGGAATATACAGCACAATTACATAGCGTTCACACTCAAAAACAGGCTTTCCTGCGTGATAATGAGGAAATAAGTAAAGGGCAGATTTTTAATTTATGTACTGGTGAGTATGAGTACATAAAATATCTCTATAAAGCAGAAAGCTTGGTCAACATTTCGTCCTTGAGAGAGGCATTATTTTGGCATACAGAGGAAGACAATGCTAGCCATATCCCGGCCACGGATATCAATAAGGAACAACCCCCTTTCTAGCTCCTTTAACCTTGGTAGCGCCCGCACCAAGGTTACTTATGTCGGTAATATGGTCGCATAGGCAATAAAATCGGCAGTAAGGTTTTTAATGCCCTGACTGGCTATTTTTTTAGAATTGATTTCCTTAAACGCTTTAATTATCATGCGGCTGTAACGGATAAGTTTATGGAAATTAGGAACAATCATGAGTTTTGCAAGTCCTCACTATCAAGTTTATTTATTTAATTTCATTTCTGCACTGATAAAACACTGTACTTCTTTATATTCTTAGCGCTGCTCAGGCAAGTTCGGGCTGATTTATTTTGGCTTGACGCTCTGGCATTGCAATGTCTAATGATAAGCCCGGAAGCAAAATTAGACATCGCAAATCATTTGTTGGCAAAAGGAATAAAAATGTCACAGATTTTTACAGGTACTGGTTTGGGTCTTCAAGGCTCTTCTTTGGGGCAGCTTGGGGCTTTTGGCCCTCAGGGCAATCCCGCATTGGGTCAAAATGGCGTATCGTTATATATCAATGCCGCCAATGGCAATCTTATTTTAAAACAGTCCGATGGTTTTCTTGCCACTCAGGGGATTGGCTTCGATTTATTTTCAACCTATAACGCCCAGGGTAATAATGGCCAGCGCTGGTTATTTAATATTCAAACAAAACTGGTTGTTGAAGGAGAGAAGAACCGCTGCGGATCCAGGATTATCCGAATGGGAGAGGACGGCCATTGCAGCCGATTTATTTTCAACTCGGAAATGGGCATTTATTTGCCCGAAAATGGCGGCACAGAGAGTATTCAGTGGACAGAAAAAGGCTGGCTATATTCCCAGGGGAGCTCTTCAGTCAGTTGTGAATACAGCGAGGATGGCTTGCTAACCGCCTGGACTGACCGTGATGGGCATCGCCTGAATTATGTGTATAACGATGGCCAGTTAACCGATATTTTCGATCGTTCTGAACAGCAGAATATCCACTGGCAATTCCAGCAAGGGCTGTTGCAGGATATTAGCTTCTACGATCAAGGCTTGCTCGTTCACCATCTTCATTATGACTATGATAATTTGCGGCGGCTAAGACTGGTTACCCAGGATCAAAATGATGGAAAGAGCTCCTGGGTGGCCTATGATTACGTTAATGAATCCGACTTGATTGAGTCAATCCGGCAAAGCGACGGCTGCCAGTTTCATTTTAAGTATGATGCGCAAAATCGAGTGATTTCTGTGTCTGATGGTGAGGGCAGGAGCACCCGCTTTGTGTATGAGCAGGGCTGCACTAAAATCAGTAATGGATTGGGCGAAACCTGGTGTTACTCATTTGATGATAGAAATCGTCTCACCGAAGTTACATGCCCCGATAATAATAAGGTTCGTTATGAGTATCAGGGGAATTATCTTAACCGTATTATAAAAGGCAGTTTAATCTGGAGCTTCATCTACAATGAGGCCGGCGATTGTATACGCAGCGAAGAGCCAGATGGACAGATCATTCAAAGAACCTTTGATGATCAGCATCATCTGCTATCTGAAAACAAATCCTCAGTATTTAATGGCTCGCAACATCCTGGGCAATCATCAACCGCCTATTATGTCTATGATCCCAATGGCCATTTGCGCTATGCCATTGCTGCTGATGGCACGGTTACAGAATATCGCTACAGCCCGTCGGGTCAATGTATTAATCGAAGGCTGTACTTACAAACCACCTTTGGCTTGAAATCCAGGCAACCCCTGTTGCAAGAACTTGAGGACTGGAGCCGCCTGCAATCGATCCAGCAAATAAGCCTTGTCACTTATCAATACGATTGGCGCGGTCAGTTAATCCAGGAAATACATTATCAAGCGGTAGATTCCGATGGAAATGGATTAGAGCAAAATGCATTAAGCACATGTTATCAATACGATGCACGCGGTCGCTTGATTGAAAAAACTGCGCCAACTGAGAAGGGACTTCATAAAATCTATTATTTTTATGATGATTTGGGACGGCTTGTTCTTTGCCAGGATAGCACGGGAATTATGAACCAATATGAATATGATGATCTCCACCATCGGATTATTCAAACGGATAGCCGCGGTTTGCAGACTCTTTATCTCTACGATCGCAGCGGTCTGTTATTGTCAAAACAGCAACTGGGAAGCGACAAATACGATTATGGCATTCAACGTTTTCAATATGATAAAGCAGGGCGTTTAATCTCTGAGACTGATTGGGAAGGAAAACAAAATTGGTATCTTTATAACAAGACAGGACAATTGTGTGGAAAAATAGACGCAAATGGCCATTTAAAAGAATACCGCTACGATGCAGAGGGACGGCTGATTCAGTCTATTGAATACGCGCAGAAAGTGACCAGTAAACTCACAGATGAGCTGGACATTGAACACATACGCCCAGTTCATTCCAGCAAAGATCGCTACAATTGGACTTTCTATAATCAATACAATCAGATCGCTTATCAAGTGGATGCAACTGGCGCGGTCATTGGTTATCGTTATAATTCAGAAGGGCAACTGGCAAAAAAAACTGCCTATGCACAACGCATAGCGATCACCGATTTGTTTAAAGCTATTCAATCAGGGATCATCAAGCCTGTCGAAGATAAAACTGATCGCCATTACCGTTACTACTATGATGAGGCTGGTAATTTGCAGGCAGAGATTAATGGCGAGGGTGCGGTAGTGGCCTACCAGTATGATCGTATGGGAAATTGCATTGAAACACGGCGTTTTTTCAATAGGGTTACTGTTGATGATGCGCAGTCTTGGGAATCCATAAAGCCTTCTGCCTCAGCGAAGGACATGATTAGTTACTCCTTGTTTAATGCAGCGGGTTTAAAAGAGGCTGAAATTGATGGGGAAGGGTTCGTCACCACCTATAGTTACAATAAGGCCGGTCTCCTTTGCGAAAAGAGGCAGTACGCCAATGCCCTGCGCAAACCAGTGCACGTCGAACCTCAAGGCTGGCAAAGGCCTGCCATCAACACCCAGGATCGAGTGACCTATTATCAATACGATGAACGCCAATTATTGATTGAAGAACACCAATCCAATGGTTTAACTCTGAGCTATCGCTATGACAACAGTGGATTGATGATTGAAAAAAAGACCTTCGATCGGTTTAGTAAGCAAAGCAGGGAAACGCTCTATCGTTATGATGAACGCGGTCGTTTGATTGAGAGCTTGAATGCCGTGGGTGCTGAATTGCTGCGTAATCCTTTGCTCTCGGAAGAGCAAATTGCTGCCATATGGCAGCAGCATGCTATTCACTACAGCTATAGTAATAACGATTGTTTGCTAACCAAAACCGACTCTCTTGGGCAAACCGAGCAGTTTGTTTACGATGAGCAGGGAAGATTAGCTTACGCTATCAATGCGGATGGGGAGGTGAAAGAGCAGCAATACGATAGCTTTGGTAATTTAACCCGTTCTATTAAATACAGCCAGCGATTAACGAAAAGGCCTTTAAAACTTGATATCAAAACGCTGCAAGAGTCCCTGCAACCCTTAAAAAAGGAAGCGGATGAGGTGAGCGAATATGAATACAATAATCTGGGGCAGGTTATAAAAACAACCAAAGGATCCCGGTTAGAAACGCTGACTGTTTATAACGCGTTTGGCGAAGTTGAGTCACTGGTTCAGGATAGCAAGGGAAATTCCTCTCTGACGACTCATTATACTTACGATAAGCAAGGGCTTCTTGTTCAGCAAGATAACATGGGTACCGCCATTAATCAGCAGCAATCCTGGGAATATGATCGATTTGGCCGACTGATTGTTGCGGAGGATGCTAACCACCATAAGACGACATACAAGTATAATCTGCGAGGTGAATGTGTCTCAGTCACTAATGCTGGCGGAAGAGAAAAAGTCATGCGTTATGATGCCTTGGGGCGCATGGTTTATGAATCTGATCTGGTACGGACGATTTACCAGTATGATGAGGGCAGCAATACACTTAAGATTATTCAACCGGACAAAAAGCGAGAAATTACAACCCAATTTAATGCATTTGGCGACAAAATTAGTTTTACTGATTTTAATGGTGCTAAAACCTGCTTTGAATACGACGCTAATGGCCAATTGACAGAACAAAGCGGCCCCTTGGGGACAGCTTCCCATTATACCTATGATAGTGAAGGGCGCTTAATTGAGGAATCCCAAAATGGGCGTACCAACCGCTACAGCTATGATGCAGCGGGAAGGGTGCTAAGTAAAACTATCGATGTAAACGGTTTAGAGCTGACCACTAAGTATCATTTTGATGGAGTGGGGCGCCAATTGAAGGTTATCGGGCCTGACCAGGTAACAAAAGAATTTATATATGACAGTGCCGGGAATTGCATCCGCAACTGCATTGATGCCGAGCATCTAAATTTAATCACTGATTATGAATATGATAATCAGGGGCATTTAATAAAAGAAACAATACGTAATGGGGGCGGAAAAGATCAAGTTACTTGCTATGAATGGAATGCACTGGGACAATGCAGTAGAAAAATAATTGATCCTGATGGTTTAGCCCTAAGCACTGAATATAGCTATGATGCCAAGGGAAATCTTTGCAGCGAAACAGATCCCCGCGGAAATACAAGATTCTGGATTTATGACGAACTCGATCAATGCCGCTTCGAGGTTGATCCACGCGGCGTAGTCACTGAATCCAGGTATGATTTAAGGGGTAATAATACTGAGACAATTTTTTATGCAAATCGTTTACAATTAAAGTCGCCGCCAACTGAAGAAGACATCAAGTCGTTGCTAGTAAGCAATGAGGCCGATCGCTATACTTTCAGGGAGTTTGATACTGAAGGACATATCCTTCTAAGTTTCGATGCTTTGGGTTATGCAACTGCTTATACCTATGATGTACAAGGCAATGTCACCCAAATAATTCGCTATGCAAAATCAGTTGCTCTCGAAGATTTGAAGAATGGGGATATACCCCTATTTGAAAAAACAGATGCCAGCCGAGTACAGTATTTGGCCTATGACAGCTTAAATCGCTTATGCTATCAACTGGATGACGAACACCATTTAACGGTTTTTAAGTATAATCAATCCAGTGAGCTAGTCAGTAAAACCCGTTTTGCCAGCCGACAGCTTATCGATTTAACTCATTTTACTCTGGAAGAGATTGAAAAAAGCCTGTCTCTGAATGCGAAATGCGATCAAACCACCCATTATAGCTATGATAAGGCTGGGCGCTTAGTTGCTGAATTGAACGCTGAAGGCTTTGTCGTCAAATATTATTACGATCCGCTTGGCAATGTTATCGCGACAAGACGCTTTGCTAAACCAATTTCAGCCAAATTGGCCGGCGAAAACTGGCTTGATCAGTTGCAGGCAGATTCCCATGATCGCATCAGCCGTTCGATATTCGATGCAGCCGGGCGTGAAATTTATCGTGTCAGTGCGGAAGGGCGGGTGATTGGGCGTCAGTATGATGCGGCTGGCAATATTATTGCTGAAATGAATTATTCCATGTCGCTCAATTTAGCTGAATATACTGAAGAAAGTATTTCAAAAGCCCTTAGCAAGATTGCAGCAAGGGAAACTCATTATGAGTATGATAATAATAGCCGTCTTCTTGCCAAAATTGAGGCGGGTAATCAGACACTTTATGAATATGATGCGAATGGCAACGTTGTCTCCAAGACCGATGCCAACAAAGCCGTATGGCATTATGAATACGACGCTGCCAACCAATTGATTACAATCAAATCCCCGGAAACAGATATTGCCTATGGATACCAGGTTCAGCGCCGCTCAGTTATAACCCGAAACAGCTACGACAGTTTCGGCAATATGATTAAAATTATCAAGGATGCGGAGGGGGTTGCCCAGGTTCGCGAATATCTTTTTGATGCGAATAATCATTGCATACAGGTGAATTACCTCAATGTATCCGTCAATAATGCCAGCCTGGATGCTCCAGCTAGCCGTCAGGAGATTATAAAAACCTTAAGCGAGCAGTTTCGCTTCAATGCTTTTGGTGAGTTGGAGGCTCAATGTGACCGGGCAGGAAACTGGCAATATTTTACCTACGATAGAGAAGGGCATTTAAGGTTTTCATTGGATAAATCAGGAGCGCTGACGGAGTATCAATACAATGAACTGGGTCAATTAACTGCCAAATGCAGCTATGCTGTCGCCATTAGCTTAAAACCTGGCAGCCAGGTCAGTACTGCAGGATTTTCTGAGGCAAAACAACCCAGTGCCGCTGATCGCCATGAATTCTATCATTACGACCGCTTGGACCAATTAATTCTTGTTGAAAAGGACCGAATACGTTCATTTAATGCGGCTACACGATCTTATGAAATCTTAAGTCCTACAACCGGCTATCAATACAATGCTTTCGGGGAGGTAGTTATCACTAATGTTTTACTTCATGAAGGTATTTGGTCATCCAGCCGGCGCTATTATGATCGTGATGGTTTGCTGACTGGCGAGTTAAATGCGGAAAATTATTTCACTAAATATCAGTACAATGCCTTTGGTGAATTAAGCGAACAAATAGAATACGCTACTCAAGTTGATGTTTTCGATGAATTCGAAGCGCACCCCCCTGTCACCTCCATTCAGGATCGGATTTTTCTGTATCGTTATAATGAGGCAGGCAAGCTTCAACAGAAAATACAGAAACAGGTGGGCTATCAACGCTTGGACAGTAAAGGAAAGTTTGAGCATGTAAGTGCTGATTTGACCACTTCCTATGAATACGATGCTATGGGTAACCTGGTTAAAATGACTGACCCGGAAGGCTATTCCAGTTTTTATAGCTATGACGCTTTAGGGCAATTAAAAGCCAAAGCAGGTCCGCAAACTCAGGCTGGACGAGCAGCAGTATCCTACACTTACGACAGTCTGGGTCATCTGGTTGACACGATACGCTATGCCAATGCTGCAAAAATCACCGACGATGGCATTATCCTCCCGGCTGCCTCGGCTCAGGACATTCATAATCTGGATTTTTACGATGCCAATGATCAATTAATCCTGCAGAAAGATTCCATGGGCCATCTCAAGTTTTATAGTTATGATGAACAGGGGAATATGGCACGCGCCTGGGAGCTGTTAAGCCAAATAGACGGTTCACAAAGGCTTATTGATAAGCGCTATGTCTACGATGCCGGGGGCAACCTGCTGCGGACCGCGACCCGAAAAGCCAGCGGCGGCTGGGCTTGCGAGGATAGCCGTTTTAATGTGTTTGGCGAAATTGCCCATAAGGGCATAAATGGTGAATTGAGCATACACTACGAATATGATCAATTGGGTCGTTTGTGGCGTACAAATTCAGCCGGTTATTATCAACTCTTTGTCTATGATCTGAACGACAAAGTCACGCAAATTGTAACTTCGACCAATGCATTTCGCCCAGCCACGAATGAAGACGGATTAGATTTAAGCGGAGAGCAATTTGAAACCGCCTCATCATTCCAGACAGAGGGTTGGGAATTTGATTTACAAAGACAAAATAATATTTATGACAAAGCAGGCAACTTGCTTACCCAATATCGTGAGTCTGCCGAAAATCCGTTAACGCCTGATGACAGCCTTCATTTGAAAACCATCGCCCAAAGCTATGTGTACGATCGCTGGGGAAATGTGCTTAGTCATTGTAATGCCAATGGTTATGAAACCAGATATCAATATAACGGCTTAAATCAGATCCTCGAGCAGGAGCTGCCTCAGGTGATGGCCTATGATGAGCATGGAGTCGGACGGCTTATCAAACCTAAACTATGCTACGCCTATGATCGCCTGGGCCGACAGATTGGCTTTACTGATGCGAATAATCACACAGTAATTAAAAGCCTCGATGCATTCGGGAATGTGCTTAGGGAACGCGACGCAAAGGGAGCGCTTCGTCAGAAATCCTATGATATTTTTGGACGGCTCAATCAGACAATCAACGAACTCGGCGGTATTACAACCTACAGCTACGACAAGGCCAACCGACTGACCACCCTACAGACTTCAGGCAGTAAGCAACAGTATTTCTACGATGAAGCAGGCCAGTTATTGCAGCAAAGCGATGGGGAAAACAACAGTTCACAGTTTCTTTATGATGAGTTGGGAAATTTGACTGGCAAGCGTAATACCCAGGGATATTGGCGCTCTATGGTTTATGACGATGCCGGCCACAAAGTGTATGAAAAGGATGAGTTGGGTAATACACAAAGCTGGAAATATCAGAATGACCGTCTTGTTTCCCACACTGATTTAGGCGTACATACGACATACTACAAGTATAACCGCAATGGCTTATTGCTTGCCGAAAGATCAAGCGCCGGTCGTTCAATCGATTACCATTACCAGGGGGATGGCGGACTTAAACAATACGTCGATAATACGCGGGGTGAGGTTCAGAATTATCAATACGATAATGAAGGCAACATGACCAGCAAGCAAAGCTCGCGTACAAACCCCGAGAAAGACGGCTGGCTTGTCGAATCCGACCGTTATGAGTATGACAGTCTGGGACGGTTAATCGCCGTCCAAAGGGTGCATCCCGACGACATTGATAATCGGGTACCGCAGCCAGACAAAAATCTCTTGTCTATCGATTACCAGTATGATGCGGCAGGTAATCTCAGGCACAGTTCAATCATTGCAAACTATACTGGTTACGAAAAAACCAGCAGTGACGAATATTACACCTATGACGAAAATAATCGCATCAGGATCAGCAAAGGAAAATTAATTGATGGAAGTATACAAATCGATCAAGATCAGGGAAGTCTATTGGGCTATGATGCGGCCGGTAATTTAAACCAGGCTGATAAATATGAAAACGGCCAATTGCATCATTATCTATATGGCTATAACAAAAATAATCAACTCGAGTGGACGCAAAAAGATAAGGTCACTCTTGAAACAAAAAAATACAATCAAGCCGGCCAAGTCAATGAGGAGCGGCTTTTTGATACCAAGGGCAATCTTGCTCAGATTAACCGCTCTTTCTATATCAATGGAATGCTCGATCATGTCTATACCACCCGGCCAGTCGGAAATCTGGAGCGTACTGTTAGCCAGAATCAGTTCTACTATGATAAGGCAGCGAACCTGACAGCTGAATCACTGCGGGTAGAGAAACAGGGGCAAACTGCAGGATATACGCTATCACACGAATATCGTTTTGCCTGGTGGGATGATTATCGACGTTCAGAAGATCACGCAACCCTGGCTATCGATTATCAGGCCTTCACTTATGGTTTAAGCATCCGTACTTATGATGTGAACGGGCAATTACAGGATGCGATAGACCAGCAGCCGGACTCCAGCGGAAAAAGTAATAATGCACATTATACCAGCAGTGTTGATGGCATTAAATCACGCGAGGATCAAACAGGTAAAACCAGCTATCTTAGCGTCAATGGAAAAACGATCGCTGATCTGCGATTGGATGCAACCGGTAAGCAGACACTCACGGTATATGGTGGCTTTACCCCCGAAGGCAGCGCGAAACCCGCATTGCAAATTAATCCCTGGCAGTGGAACAGCGGCAGCAGCTATGGCAGTTTCAACGCATTTTTTCAAAATGGCAGAACCGCTGCAGAATCCCTGCAGGGCACTTCTGAGCAAAATGAGGCAGTCATTCCTAATAGCCCACAGGATAATTTGGGAGCATACACTGTATGTGCGGGCGATACTCTGGAGTCAATCGCCTTACAGGTTTATGGCGACAGCAGCCTGTGGTATTTAATTGCCGATGCCAACGGTATAACCAGCCGCGAAGCGCGCGCGGGCGATAACGGCCAAATGCATGTTGGACAAAGGCTCAGCTTACCGCCAGTATTTTCCAATCAGCATAATAATGCCGCCACCCACAATGTCTTTTCTGAAGATTATTTCATAGGCAACACCAGTGCCACAGCCCCTATGCCCCAACAGTCATTGATGCCCTCGGCATCACCGCAACGTAAGCATCATAAATTACTCGCCAAGGCATTGACTGCTGTGGTAGGAACAATCATTACAGTACTGGCTGCAGCAGCTGTGGCGAGTGTGATGGGAGGAACTGCACTGGCCATTAATGGGCTTGGTGGTGTATTTAAGCTGGGATTAGCTGCTCTAAGCGGTAATGCATCCCTGGGGGTAATGGCAGGAGCAAGCCTCAGTGCCGGTTTTATCGGCAATATAGCGAGCCAGGGAGCTGCGAATCTCAGTGGTTTACAACATGGGATTCATTGGGGTGGCGCATTAACCGCGGCATTAGCTACATTAGCCAGCGCCGGTGTCATGCGGGGGATGAGAGTGAATGGTATTGCTAACAACGCGCTTGGCTTCCTGAACAATAACTCCCCCTCGCAGTTTAATTTTGCTTCCGCAGCCGAAATGATGAGCCAGAATGCAGTAGGCCAGGGAATAGCGATGGCTGCCAATCAACAAAACCATTTCGACTGGAGACGCCTGGCAGCAACAGGTCTAACCTCAGGATTTATGGGCGGCGACTTGGGGCAGAAGACAAGCAGTGCCCTGAAACAGATCGATAAAAGCGAAATGCTTGGCAGTCAATTAAACTCCTTAATCCACCAGGGCAGCCGCTCACTGTTGTCAGGCCAAAATTTCAACGCCATCCAGGTTCTCGAAGACAATCTTGGCGATAGTATAGGAAATGGAGTGATGAATTCCACCATTGCGAGCGCCGAGAGTAAAGATCTAGCCATAGATTACGAAAAAGAAATCGAATCACTATATCTAAACAGCGACGAAAGCTTGCTGGAGGATATAAACACAAATTTAACCGCCCAACCTGTTATTACCTCGCCAGATAATATATCCTTAGCCCCCGTAAACAACGAACTGGATCTAAGAAACACTCTTACCGATCTTTACAATTATGGAAAAAGCTCAGTAATGAACGGATACAATCGGCTGGCGCAAGGATTAAATGAGGTGGATGGTGAATATCACTTCACAGAGATGCTGGACAATATCAAAGCAAATTGCCACGACGAATGGGATACCTCCTCAGATGCATCCCGGGACGAGCCCGACACAGCAGATATCATTGCTTCAACCGTAATGGATTTTGTACCTGTAGTGGGACAATTAAAAGCCGCTAGCGAAGTTTGGACCGGCTACGACCCAGTAACCCATCAAAGAATCAACCGTTTCGTTTCCCTTATCTGTATAGTTCCTGGTGTCAAATTGGCCAGTAAAACTATCAACTTGTTAAGTAAAACAAAAGCAGTTGAAGCCACAATGAAGTTAGCAAAAGGCTCAAAAACCTTACAGAAGTCGACAGAAATAACTAAGAAGACTACTAATATCGTTATGAAACATAAAGGGGCTATTGTTAAACATGTTGCAGATGCTTCAGCAGGTGGAATGAGTGCGTTATTTACTTCACTAAGCACTGATGATAAGCACTTGTATAGGAATGTTTTTATTGGAACATTTTGTGGATTGGTTTTTGGTGCAAAAATGAAAACTTTCAAGGGATACCTTAAAGTAAATGCAGCGGCTGGGGCTGTAGCAAATGGGCTTTATCAAGCAAAAGATTATTACAAGGGTAGAATAGATAGTATTGATTTATTTAAAGTTGGCATGGCAGGAGTGGCTGGGGGTATTGGGGCAGCATTAACATATGGGTCACCACTTATTCCTGCGACTATATTAAGATTTGGGCCTGAGGTTGTGATTAATAAATTAAGTGGAGAAGTCTATGACAACTGGAGAAAATAACTTCTTTGAAGATATAACTTTTGCTGAATATGGTATTTTTATATGGCGTTTTGCATTAGCAATATTGACAAGTTCAGCTCTTATAGTCGCGCTTATAGGAGTGATATTGACATCCACACCGGAAATCTCGGAGCATTATTTAGCTTCTTGGTTCAGTATTTTCATGACCTCCTATCTATTTGTTTTTTTTCTACTCTCGGCAAAAGATAGTATACGAACAATCCAGAGAGTTTTATTTCAGGATAACTCTATTAAAATATGGCTTTATTTCAATAGAGTTAAAGTGATCCCATTAAAGGATATCGTTGGGATATATGAGTTTCCAGCTAGTTGGTGCATGTCATTAAATGAAGTTTTTAATTTAGAAAGAAAGTCCTTAATGGTTCAGCTAAGTAATGGAAAACAATATTATATAAGTTCCAATATTCAGCTATTTGATACCTTGAAAAAACGATTTAATTGTGAACCATTAGGTAGCTACAAGTATAAAGATTTTATTCATGGAGGTTCTGGCTTACTATCCTGGCTATTGTTAGTAGAGGCTGTTTTCTATGGGATCATGGCTATATTAATTGGATTAAGTTTAACTACTTCAACTTGCCAAACCCTCAAGCACTTTTTTCTTTTAGTCCCATTTATATGTTTTTTCATATATGAGTTCCTTTTGGGTTTAGCAGGTTGTTATTACACATTAAGAGCAGTGCATAAAATCAGATTGAACAATAATCAATGTCTGATTCATTTCTATTTCAGGCAAAGGAGATTAATTAAACGAAACGAGATAAAGTCTATAAAAGAGTTTAAAGTTTCCTCAATTCAAAGCCGCCGTTTCACATTTCCAGAAGACAAATTAGGACTTTTAATTATATTAAATAACGGAAAGAGATATAGAATCAGCCCTAACATCAACAATTACGACAAGTTAACAAAAGCGCTTCTGGAGGATCGATAAATTAGTTTATAAAGCAGTACTGAATTAGAGTTAACCAAAGTGACAGCTGATATGTTGCGCTAAAAAAGATGTTTATATTATAACTATTCAAGTAAGTGATAAAAGATTATTCATTTTGGACTTAATGCACTGTAAAAGATCATTTAGCTAGTTTTTTCTAAGATGAAATGGTAGTATTCCAGAAGAAATTTACTTTTTAGAAAGCATACATTATGGATAATTGCAAGTATTTTGAGCAATTGGCTCATTTGTCTATATTTGAAGATGTTTTAATTTTAGATACTCTGGCACGAATTAATTACCTCTATAAAATTGATTATCACTCTGTTAAATCTAGTGAGCTAAGAAAATTGATTTCTAATACTCCATTCTTTCCTGACGCGCAGATGGACTGTAATTTTCGCATCTAACCCAACTTTTTATGCATGAATAAACAAAGACTGATAATTTTAGGAGCAGGAATAAAATCCATTGCGCATTTGACGAAGGAAAATATTGCTGCCATCCAACAAGCCACAATAGTATTATGCTTAATGAATGAGCCTGTTATGTCACAGTGGATTGGTCAACATGCAAGACAAGTCTTATCATTGAATGAAATTTATTTCTCCTGTAATGATCGAGTAGAGAGTTATAAGAAGATCGTCCGGGAAGTGCAAGCCCATTTAACAAAGTATAATAATGTTGCATTTGTCGTTTACGGACATCCATTACTCCTATCTAGCATCAATAAATACTTGTTAAAAGAAATTGATAGAGTATCTATTGAGATTTTAATACAGCCAGGAATTTCCTCCTTCGATTGTCTACTTGCTGATCTTGAAGTTGATCCATTATGTGGGTGTTACTGTGTAGAGGCGAGTGAACTATTAAGAAAAAACAAATTACTCGACTCGACAAATCATTTAATCATTTGGCAGATAGGCATACTCGAAGATCCTGGAACAAAGAATAGCTTCAATCATAAAGCCTTTGGTGCGCTTAAAAATAAATTATTACTTGTGTATCCAAAGAATCATCCATGTGTCATCTATGAGGGCTCTCTATATCCACATATTTTGCCCAGAGTAGAAAAAACGACACTTGCAGAACTTGAGTGCGAAAATTTTTCCAGGCTATCAACGCTATATATGTATCCTCAAACTAGCAAACACTTTTAGAAAAACAATGAGTAGAGGGAGTTAAATGAGTTACTGTTTGCTTACTAGGAAGTTGCTTTTAATATATGCCATACAATCAACTTGTGGTGGAACTGCTTTTTACATTTCTCTTTTTCTAAGTGGTTATTCTCATTTAAATCCTGCTCAAATTGGACTTGCCTTATCTTTTGGATCTGTGGGAAACATTGCTGGTGGCTATATCGGAGGATATCTTTGCGACAAATATAATGCTTCGTATAATTTGAAATTTGGTTTACTAATACAAGGTAGTGCGCTGTTCTTATTGGTGTTTCTCCAACAATTCAAGTTTATTTTAATAAGTATGATGCTAATGGGGTTTGGTAGCTATTTGTATGTGACTTCTAGCAATTTCATTTTAAACTCTAAGTTTAATAGAGATCAAAACAGTAGAACGAAGATTATTTCTGATCAGCATATTATATCAAATATTGGGATGTTTTGTGCCGCGATATTAATGGGCTATAGCACAGATGGATATTATAAGATTATCTTTACATGTATTGCTTTTACCATTATCACAGTAGGTATCACTTTGAGGCCTTTTGCAAAAAATGATTTCGAAACTAAATTTGATTCGCATATTCAATTGCAGGATTTGGCTGCAAAAAACTACATCTATCTTTTAGGAATTATTACAATTGGTGTCGTAGGTTTGATGTTTGCGGCACATCGTATTGGCCTTCCGATTTATCTGAATGCAAATTTTGGTAATATTAATACAGGTTTCTTGATGGCATTAAATCCATTGATAATTCTTTTTTTTCAAAGAAGGATTATTCGCTATTCATCAAATAATGAATTCATTGCAATTGTTATAGGGTTAATATTATTTGCTTTTTCCTTCTTAATTTTAAACTGCTCAGCAACAGTATTCATTGTGATTTTTTCTACTATTCTCTTAACGATTGGTGAAATTTTAACAGTGACTCACGCTCAATCTATTGCATTTGGCTATGCCCCAAAAAATAGTAAAGGTAAGATTATGGGGCTGTATAAAGCAATGTATTCGATTACAAAAGTATTCGGATCATACTACTCCGGGATCATTATCTATAATTTGGGTTATGTATACCTTTGGAGTATTTCCTCATATCTCGGTTTCATGGGCTGTTTTATAGCCTTGATCTATTTTTTCAAGCATAAACATTTAAATTACTTCGGTGCGGTGGGAGAACCTAATACATCCACGAAAAAATTTTGAATCTTTAGAAGGAAACAAGTTAGTTTGAAGAGCAGAGGAAAATGAAAATCTTGAGTCAAATTTCACAAGGTAATCTATATTATTAATTTCTCCATCAATATCATTTGAATTGTGAAAAAAGGAAATATTAATTGTTTTGGCAATATCTTGAATAATGGTATTGGAGCAGAAATGATTGTCTTTAGCTAGCTCCATAATTAGTTCCTGACTTATATCCTGAAGATCTTTCAAGGCAGACATTGTGCTTGACTGTTTTGATGCTGGCGAAAATGTTCTAGTTGTAGGGAATTGTAATGAATAGTAAATAGGACTCGATGTAGAGTCTTTAAGATTGAAATAGTCAGGTCCTACTATTGTTGGTGCTATATTTTTTAAATTGTATACCTGTAAAAAAACTTCTTGTAATACTTCAATCGGTAATAGGTCACTGTCAGTTAATGGCTTAAAGCCTGGCATTTCGCCTGCCATTATATCCATTAAGTGTTTAAATGTATCAAATAAGTAAGGGTTAGGTTTCTGATTTGTTCTCTCAATTAAAAGTGAATAAGCAGTTTGATAATGTGGAAGATTTTTTTGATATAGGGCGCTTGCTGCAAAAATTTTATAAAAGTATCGTTGTACTTTATACCACTTAGGATCATATTTGATGCTGGTCATCCATTTTTCAGAAAAATAAATTATACTTGATTTCCACTTGGTGCTTGATTTATTTAATATCTTATTAAACAAATCAAATTGATCATACAAAAATTGTGGAGTTTTAAGCTTAGCGTTTAGTTCTCTTCCTAATTTTGTGAGCTTATGCTGACAACCGATGCTTGGAAGCATAAAAATTGAACGCGCACCGGACATAAGAGATAAAACACCCATTGGGGAGTAATTATGTGGACTATCAACATCTAAAAGTTTTGTATAGCTGAAGAACTCACCAGGTTTTTGCACTCGAATTGGGAGTGTTATTTTCTTCTGCGGTAGATCAACATACCACTCTAGATATTTATCTAAAACCATTGCTACGGGAGAACTGTTAAGGCCATATCCCAATTCCGATTTCAGAGGCTCTGGCAGTTGAGTAGAATTTAACCTCAGCAGACTATTATTTTTAGTGAAGATAAATTGGCTAAGCTCATCCCCAAGAAGTACTCCATAAGGAAAGTCTAACCTATATATAGGATATTCAGAACATGGATTGATTTCGTCTATTAGATCATAAAATTCTTTGTTTATTAGTTTGATTTTTTGTTTGATGTCGGGCCAAACTAAACGTTCCAGTGCTAGGTTACTTATATCCATAATAAAACAATAGGTGTATTTTTGCCCAGTGAATTTAGCATGCGATTTTATCATATAATTTGGTGAATAAAATTATTGAATTTAAAAATTATTTTTCTAGCTTAAACTTTCTCCTAAATGAAATTAACAGGAGCTCTGAATGAACGAAGAACCGCAACGCGTCCTAGCCTACCAATTAGCCTTAACCATAAAAGACGAAGCCTTGATGAAAGTTGCTCGGCGTTGTGATCAGCGAAGTTTCAGGCATTTGTTGGAAGCTAGAGATCGGGATAATCAGAAGAGGATGTTGACTGCTATTTTCCCGCCCTCAAGTCATTTTTATTTTATATAAGAAAAAATCTTTCTCATTGAGCTTTAAGGAAGAAGTAATGAAGTTTTTAATTCCTACTGATTTGAATGATACCCATGCATTGTTTGTGAAGTTGGCGTTGGAGCGCGTTAACCATGAAGTGAGGTTGATGTATCCAGCGGATTATCCGACTCGGCAAACTAACTCGGTTTATATCAAAAATGAATCATATGAATGGCGTTGTTCGGATTCTTATGGTTCGATTCTAGATCATCAGTATGATGTGGTATGGTGGCGAGGGGTTAGAACTTTCATTCCGCGGGAGGGTTTGCATCCAGATGACTATGAGTTCAGCCTTAAAGAGAATGCCTTATATTATGATTCCTTGTTTCAGAATTTAAACGCGGATGCCTGGTGGGTGAATAGTAAAGAGGCTTCTAACCGCGCGCGTTCGAAGTTATTACAGTTAAAATTAGCGCGGGACTGTGGGTTTTTAGTGCCTCATACGTTGTTCTCCAATGATCCCTTGGAGATTCGTCATTTTGTGATTAACAATGAAGATAAAACAGGGGTTATATATAAACCACTGACGACTTCCTGCTGGTACGAAGAAAAACAAATCAAAATGGCTTCTACCTCTCATGTCCGGTTTATGGGATTGCCGCATAATAAGGCTTTACAATTAACGCCAGGCATTTATCAATTGGAAATCAAAAAAGACTATGAAATTGTTGTGAATTGCTTTGGTGACTATATAGTTGCCGCAAAACTATTAGAGCATTCTCCAGATGAAGGCGCTTTGAATTGGCAGGCGATTTCTCAAGGCAGGGTGGATGTGGAGCCTTATGATTTGCCGGAAGGACTTCAAAAGAAACTGCGTTTAATAATGTCCAAATTAGGCCTGGTTTATGGGGCATTCAGTCTTTGCCGTGATAAAGACGGGCAATATATTTTTAATGAAGTGCATGAGGATGGCCAAATTCTATGGCTGGAAGAATGTAACCCTGAATTCAGAATATTGGATGTTTTTGTGCAGTTCTTACAGGCAAGAACAACAAAATTTAAATGGCAACCGAAGAAGTTTCAACATAGTCTGGAGCGTTACAGAACAGATGTCAGCCGCATTTTTACAGAAAACCGGGATTATCGGGTCGATTTAAATGCCCTTCCTTTTGAGTCAATGAATTATGTGATGAAGATAATGTATGAGAGGGAATGGTGGAGCTGCTGATGGACAGGGAGCTTCGTTATTTACTTTGATCGTAATGATCAGACAGTGGGTGATACCCTAATGCGCATGCAATGCAGATCCTCACTTATTATTTCTGCTTTCAGATAATCACGATAGAAGCTTAGCGATATTGAGTTGTTTGCAAGCACAAATCCTTCAATTCTTCCGCATCCTTCGACGACGGCAATTTTCTTGATTTCCTCCATCAACAAGGTGGCGCCTTTCTTGCGACGGTACTCTTTTCTGACAAATAAATCATTGATATACAGATTTTTGGATGGATTATTTACAGTAAAATTTCTATTGTCGATGGCGTAGTTAACAAATCCAGCCGGTTCTCCCTCGATAATCAAGATTAAGAAATAAGCAATTGGTTGTTCGCAGAAAATCATACTTTTAAAACTTTCTTTTGAATAATTGAAGCGATGTAAAACACCTTGCTCCTCTAGATCTTCTTTTAGAGAACTATAGATGAAATCAATATCTTTTGAATTGGCAGGACGTACATTTTGCATGATAGATCTCATGGAGATTAAAGTAGTAATTATTTGATAGGGCTGTTGATAGTAGTGACAATAAAAAGTCGCTTGAATCATCCCAGCTTCAATCAAATACAAGCCTACTATTTTACATTATGGCGTGCTGAAAAAAATAAAAACTATGGAATTGTAGCTGTATAATAACTTATTCTTCACTTAACCAGAACGAAATCGCTCTAATACTCTGTTCAATGACAGTCACTACTTGTTGGTAAAGCGGCTCTAGCAATTGCTTTTCCCCGGATTTCCAGTATTGATCAAAATATTGGCAGGCCATTTTGAGTTGCATGGTGCCAACATAAACTGCACCGCCTTTAATTTTGTGCACCAATTGCTGCGTTTTTTCCCAGTTTCCATCGTCATGCGCTGATTTTAATTTTTCGGTATCATCTGGCAAGGATTCAGACAGCATAAACTGAAGCATCTCTGTGAAATTGTCTTTATCGCCTAAGGTTTTCAATCCTTCTTCAATATCCAGGAGAGGAAATACTGAGAGTTCAAACCATTGGTTCTCTTGAGTAGCAGGCTTGGATGAATCATTTGGATTATTTTTCAACGATCCTTCTTTTAGTTTGTGACCAGGAATGAACGCAGCCAGTATATCCTCACAGTTTTGCAGGGTGAGCGGTTTAGTCAACACGGCATTCATGCCTGCTTCAATACAGCGTTTCTTACTCTCATTGCCTGCATGGGCAGTGAGGGCAATGATGGGAACATGGGTTTTTCTAGCTAACTCCTGCATTCGGATTTGATGAGTGACCTCATAACCGTCTAAATCGGGTAGACCAATGTCCATGAGGATTAAATCAAACTGTCCGCCTTCCCATAAGGTTATCGCTTTTTTACCTGTTTCTGCTATTTCTGCAACGCAGCCTAATTTTGCCAGGAACGAGCGGGCAACGGTTTGTGCAATCGCATTATCCTCTACAACCAGGACGCGAAGTGAATGGCTTGATTCATCGCGAACGACAGGTTTTATTTGCTGGGCATAGGTGGTTTCATAAGGTCTGTCAATCACTCTATCCAGCGAACTGTCTACGCCAAAACCATCGTCTAATAGAGGGGCCTGGAGAGGAATGATGCAGGTAAAGCATGTTCCTTTTTGAAGCTCACTTTTTACATAGATTTCCCCATTGAGCTCATCGATAAATTGTTTGACGACCGCCAAGCCCAAACCGGCTCCCTTGTAAATTCCTTGATAGGAGGGAGTAAGCCGTTTAAATTGCACATAAATTTCATGCTGCTTGTCTTTGGGGATACCCATCCCCGAATCCTCAACGATAAGCTTTAGCACCATTTTTTGATCGTCACGTTTAGCTAGTAAAGCAGACAGCTTAACAAAACCGGTATCTGTAAAATTTAAGGCGTTTGCCAGGAGTTCTAAAGCGACCCGATGAATCCGCACCTTATCGCCAATGACATATTTTGGTATAGCTGAATCGAAGTGTAAGGAGAGGGCTAATTTTTTTGAGCGGCTTTGGCACAATTTAGTTTGATCACATTCTCCAGGGCATCCTTTAGATTAAACTTCTTCTTAAGCTTTGGGATTTCCCCTGAACTCACGCGGATTGCTTCAAGTACTTCATCGAGCAAATCCAGTAGGGCATGACTTGAGGCGACTAAGTTATCCGCATATTCCTGAACATGACGGGGATCGGGATCCATCTTGAGCAATTCTGCAAAACCCACAATACCGGTCAAGGGAGTACGGATATCATGACGCATGTTCTCCAGGAATTCATTCTTCGATTGGTTGGCAGACTCAGCACGCTCCTTGGCTTCCTTCAGTGCGATCTCTAGTTGCTTTCGCTCAGTGATATCGATAGAAATCCCAACGACGCCAATGACTTCTTTCTTTTCATCAAAAAGGGGAACACGGTGAGTAAGAAAATGGATAATTCGCCCATCGCTGTGCGGAATAGGCGGCTCTTCAATATTTAATTTAGGAAGGCCTGTGACGATGACTTCTAGGGTGTCCTGTTTAAACGATTGGGCGGCTGTATCACTCCATCGACCAATCCGTTGCATGCCATCAAAGGTTAACCCTTTGAATTCATCGATAGAATCCAAACCAAACATGGTTAACACATTTTTATTACAGCCGACAGCGCGCCCTTCTTTATCCAGCCAATACACATTTCCTGGCATGCAGCCAATAATGGTCTCGTAATAGTGGATAACTTTTTCAAGGATTTCCTCAACGCTATGATTCTGGCGATGGGTAATACTTAGCAGTTGTTCCATTTCACCTAACAGTGTTACAGACTTTGTGCTTGATGTCTTCATCAGAAGCTCTTTTTTATCAACCTCTTATTAGTTTAGTGTTTCACAATTGATTTTGCCTCGGACAGCAAAGTTTGTAAATCCACGGCTCCAGGGACATCGGCTGTTGTTTTCTCTTTTCGGGTGGATGATTCCTGCGCAAAAAAGCTCAAGTTGCGTGCGGCTTGTTGGATGATCTTTTTCTCCGCTATTAAACCGGAAAGCGTTTGTAGGCAACAGGCGAAGTAGAACAGTAAACCCTTGGTCGTTGGTGAGTAAGTGATAACAGGCTCCATTGTGGTTAAATTCACGACAGCAGAATAAGGATGTCCATCTGTCTTGAAGTGTTTTGTAAATTGCGCATGCAACGTTTCATAATGTAATTGAATTTGCTTTTCGGATAAGGGAAGCAGGGAACAGGTTTCATAAGGCCTGTGGCCACGGGAGCATGACGCGATAAATACTGCATTCGCTAATTTAAAAAGCTCTTCCAAATTTTCAGGCCATACCTCCTGGGCATCTAATGCATCCCGCCAAACGGTCTTTTGTTCTGGATTGATTTCATTATGAATGAGACGTGTTAGGCAGCTCTTAACGAATGCTGCCTCTCTTTCGTAAGGGTTTTGGGCAGACAAAAAACTATCGACGTTTAATTGGTTGAACAGTGATAAGGCAGGATCGGATGGACTTAGTGCTTGTAAAAGATTATCAAATGGTGATTGAAAAATGACTTTAACTCCTTGTTTAGAAGCGATTCCGCCAAGATTATTCTCATAATATGTTTTTCGTTCCCAAATAAGTTGTATGAATTCGTTTAAAGCCGTATCGGTCATTTGCTGATGAAAAAAGAGCTTGAGGCCGAATAAAAGATAATCGTAAACCGGTAAATGATAATGGATTAAAATATCGGCATTAGGTTTGGCAAGCGATTTTACTAATAGACAGTTTTTCTCAAATTCATTGAAAAGCATTTGCTCAAAGGGATTGCTGGTGGTATCAGTATAACCAGTAACAGAATTCTCATGGAGAACAGCAACAATAGTGGCGCCAGGCTGTAAGCGGATGTGATGATTAATAAGCTCGATTTCCTCCCCTTTATCAGGAATAGCCCTGAGACTCGCTCCAAACATACAGCCTGCTGTGACAAATTGACTAAATCCATTAAATTGCTGAAAAGGAGCGGGGGATTTAGATAGCCAGGGGTAAACATAAGTGCCCAATGCGCCTTGTGGATTGTTAACAAGAAGCGGTAGAAATATTTCATCCCGGCGTTGTTTGTTAAACAGAACGGTTGGCTTTTCAGGTAAGGGTATAAGTGTTTGGGAACGACCATTCATGAGTCGATTCAGTAAGGCCTGGGTTTTATTCACTGCACGGGTATTGGGGCTTGGTAAAGGTTTATCTCCTTTTTCCCCTGTATGAAAAAAAAATTCCCTATTATTAATAAGGAAGCTTTCAGTCTCTGGGGATGCGTCCTTAGCTTCTGGTTTCGGCGAAACAACCAGGAGTCCTCGCTTAAAAAAAACAGGATTTAAATATAGGTCACCATATTGTAGCCAGAATGGTGTTACCTTGTTGTCCGTGGTCTCTTTCTTTTCTTCCATTTGCGAGTGAACCAGTGGATTATACATTGCGTCTCAATACTTATGACTAGTATAGTCTAAAAGGGGTTCTATAGACCTTTCGTCTAGTGAGGGATAATTTTTTTGCTGGACTGGAGCATCAAAAAAATGTCTAATGAGCCAGTGTCATTTCCCTTAATACCACTTATTCAGTTCAGTTATTTTGAAGTCCACTACTGTTTGCTGAATTAAACGTGAATTCTTCTGATTGTTTATTCCTATTTACAGTTCTTTTTTTAAAAAAACAACTAAAAGGAAAACATGCAAAACCTGAAGGTGGAGGGGAATTTTCATTTTCTGCTATTCCCCCAGTTGTAGCAGCAGCAGTAGGGTTTTCAGCGGTTACATCCAAGTTGGGTTCATCAGTTTCATAAGTGCTTTTTTTGATACAAATTCGGGATGGTTTGATATTTTGCAAACCCGTGAGAACAGGATGCTTCATAACAAGTAATTTCTCAATAATCTCATTAATTGTATTATTATCAGGACCTCCAGCCAGACCCCTGAAGGGCTTAATTTTTTCAATAAGAAATTCACATGAGCTGATAATGAAGCTTTTATTTTCTATTTTATCTTCATTATCAATCAAAAAAACTGCGGTTGATAATGGGTTGGCAAGAAACAGCCGGAGAGCAAATATTTTCTGAAAATTAAAAACATAGACGGTCGTTGAATTAGTATTTTCTAACCTGGAAAAACTCTTTTCTTCATCCCATTTGGTATCTGAAAGAGCCTGGTTTAAATCATCAACTAATTTTTTGAGATTTCCCAAGCTGGAATCCGATTGCTTATACTCATCTCTTAGACTAATTGTAAGTAACAAGCCATTCATGATAAAATCTGCGTTGAAAAGTAATGATAATTGTCGGGAGAATTCACTGCTTATCAAGCAGTCCAATGCTTGAAAGATACAATATTCAATAAATTCATTTTGTTTGATATCAATTTGTAATTGTTGATAATAACTATTAAGAATCGAATTAAAATCGCCTCTGTTTAGCAGGATATTTCCAATAACTAAAGCCTTGTGCAGCCTAATCTCCAGCAATTCTTCTAAAGTGTTAACCTTTTTTAATTTATCCAAATAGACTTCATCAGTCATTTTCAGGTGTTCAAAGGTAAGTCTCATATTTGATAAGCGCTCATATAAATTTTTATCGGCTAAGCACAATTACCACTAAGCATAGATATAAGCATTTGACCGTTGATCTTCAAGATCAGATAAGGTTTTTCTTGTTCTAGAATAGAGAGCCTCTATAGAATTACATAAATCGTCTAGTGGGGGATAAGTTTTTGGTTGACTGGAGCAACAAAAAAAACTGTCAAATAAGCCGGGATCTTTCCCTTGGTAATATATTATATCTTCTAATTTCTTTTTATTTAATTGCAGGGTATCTCTTATTGGTCCATAACCTTCAAGAGATATTAAATTATCCTTTATCGCTTTTAATTTATCTTCCATTAATTTATTTTCCCTGCTGATTGGGAGTGTGTCTATAAATTTAGTAATTCGCTCTTTCATGGTTTGTACTGCATTATCCATAATAGAAAAAATATATGCATGATACTCTCTATCCGTTCTGCTCTGCTCTTCGCGCACCTTTGCTTGCCGTTCCAATCTGCTGTGAAACGCTTCTTCAGTTTTTCTTAGCCTCTCCTGTTCTGCATTGAATTTTATCCAAAATTGATTGCTCTCGTATTCACGCTGTCTATTAAGGCTGTCAGTTCTCTCTTGCAAATTTGCTGCTTCATATTCTTGTTTGCGTTGGTCAAGAAGCCTTTGTCTTTCTTGAGAGGCTCGATTTTCTTGGGCTCTGCTTTCTTCTTGTTTACGCCTTTCCTCGGCTTCGGCAGCATAATCATATCCCCAGCTATATTCAGTTCCACGTGGTTGGGGAAAATAAGTTTTTATCAATACACCGTGTTTTCTATACATAAATGCCTCAGTAATCTGCTCACAGTTCCAGAGTTGCTTTTAAGCTAAAAAATAATAGCCTAGTTTGGCTGATATTATTCCACACATCCTCTTAACACCAAAATCCGCTTGTCCTCGCATGTTGAATTCTGATTTATTTTAGTGTAATTTAGAAGCTTCTGAGTCAGTGTGTCCAAAATAAATGCCTAAATATTCTTGCGCAACAGAGGATGAAGATTCCAGCTATGAAAGCGATGATGGCAGCTCTTACTTTCCTGCAGCTACAGCCCAATACAAGCTTGTTGAATATAATCCCCCCCAAAAAATATCCCATAGAAGCATTCAAATAGAACCAGTGTTTGGGGGAATAAACTATTTTTTAGGCAGCAAACATAACACTCAAAGGGGGTATATTGCTTTTAAAGATCTCTGCTCTGAAACAAAGGGTTTAACTGCATTAAGCGGTCCGAATTGGTTCGAAGAAGTGGTGAGGTACTCAAGGAAGATTATTGACATTGTTTTAAACAATAAGCATGGAAGGAAAGGTTATCTTGCAACAGGAACTTATTCTTCGGCAAGACTATTTTCTGCAAAATCATCCTTGCAAGAAGAGCGCAGAAAAACTAAAGTGGTTTTGGATCCCGTACGATGCGATTATAAGGAAAGCAGAAAAAAATATCATTTTTTTAAAAGTCTTTATCCGCATGAAAACAGCTTTTATATGGAGGACCAAAGCAAAGACACCTACCGCTTAGTCTTACCCAATATTCAAGGTTCTCTTTATGGCGATTTGCCCTTAATTACTGATTCTAATGAACAAGTTAAATTATTTTTGGCGACAATAAAAGCCTTAAAAGACTGTCATTCCAAACACATCGTATGTCTTGATTTGAACCCTTATAACATTAAGTATATTGCCCCCTGCAGTGAATACAGTTTGGGGCGTAGTTTCTTAATTGATGGCGGTTTTTCCAATGCCCCAGGCGAAATAATCGACACGGAATTTTTCAGATGTGAGACAGAGGAAAAATTGACCAGGCGCCTTGCGTCATGCGATTATATTGCTCCCGAATGTTGGTATATAGGCATTGCACCTTTTGCCTCTGAGAGTATGGATATCTATTCGATGGGGAAAATACTAACAAAGATGATGTCGCCACTTTCGCCTGAATTAATTCCTTATCTAGAAGCCTGTTGCGAACAAGAACCTTGTAAACGACCCACCCTTGAAGAATTAGAACAATGGCTTGAATGCTTATTGCACCTGAATGAAACCTATTCACCCTTGATGTAAAGCGCCGATAGTCCTTATCGGGGCTTCCAAATAACGGCAAGATTATCATCTGAGGCATAGGGTTTTTCTGAAACGCAGATTGCAGGTTTCAAAGTATTCCCGGGAGCGGCTTGCGAGATTGTATTTTCAGTTATCGCGGGCTTAAAAAAAGGTATAGTCACCCGGCTATGGCCGAATTTAGCTGGTTTTGTATAAGCTTGGATCATAGCATCGTCAACAGTTTCCCTTGCCTTTCGATGCACAGAAGTGGACTCAAAGGAGGCAATAGCAATGTCTCGATACTTCATTAATTCTAACCTGATGGCTTCTTCATTATTGCCATAGAAGGCTTTTAATTGCGAATGATATCTAAACAAATAAGCGACTGTACCAAAAAAAGCACTGATTTTTCCTTCATTTAATTCCTCAGATAGCTGAGGCAAGCTGGGAGTTTCAGAGATTAAAAGATTATGCATTAATAAAGAGCCAATGCAATATCGGACGAATGAAGAAAGATCGATGAGTTTTTTATCGAGTACAATATGATTCTGGTCAATAAAATCCATTCGAATATTTCGAATAGGGAACATAAAAATATTAACTTCGATTTTGTGCTTATTCTTGAGTTCTCTAATCACCTGAGCCAGGAAACTCGAGCTTTTCAATCCCTCGCTATTTAACTCCAGAGAAAATGGGAAGTTGCCATTTTCTTCATTTTGTTTGAGTAATAATTCTTTCAATGTCTGTTCAAACAGGCTAGGCCATTCTGGAGAGATCTGGTTTGCCTTATGTATATGTTGCTTTTGCAACCGCTGGTGGGCAGAAACATTACGTCGCAAGGATAATTGTGGATCATTTCCAGTAATGACACCTAATAAAAGCAGCTTCCACCAAAATGCGGCTGCTTCAATCTGAAGGGGTGTGAGTTTTGTACTTAACTGCATGATTGATTCATCTTAATAAAAGGTGTCTATTATATAGCATTAATGAGCAAAAATAAACCTCAAGGTCTTTTGTTTGCATAATTAGCATGCTGATTATTCGATATGATTATAATGCGATAGTTTCAAGCCCAGCAGAGGACCCTGAAATATAAATCGGTAGAAATAAAGATACTAAAAGTAGCGCTGTTTTCTTATAATCGCCTTCTATTTGAGAGGAACACTGCCATGCAGAATAGCCTGCGCCTGTATAAAAAACCGGAAACAATTGGTGTCTATTTAGGGGCTAATGTCGGTAGCATGATGGCATTCAAACAGTCTGTTTTGAAGCTTGCCCATGAAATCATAAAACATGAACTTACCTTAATCTATGGCGGCTCCAGTTTTGGGATGATGGGTTTATTAGCCACAACGGTTAAAGAATCAGGCGGCAGAGTCATTGGTGTTATTACCAGGCATTTAATCGAGCAGGAAAGGCCATTAGATTCCCTGGATGAACTGATTGTTGTTGACTCAATGCAGGAACGAAAGAAAATAATGCAGCAGCTCTCGGATGTATTTATTGCAATGCCAGGAGGCCTGGGAACTTTAGAGGAGGCAATTGAGACTTGGAATGCGATAAAAATAAAAGAATTGGATAAACCATTTGGCTTTCTTAATATTGAAGGATATTTCGATAAACTTTTTGATTTTATTGGAAACTGTCGGGATTATGGATTTATACAATCAGAGCAGGCAAATATCCCCTTCATTGAAGCAGATCCTGAAAGCTTACTGAATGAACTAATACTCGACACAGAAAGCGCTCATTAAAGACAATTAAAAAGGACTTACATGCATTACTGTCCACTTACCCGAAAACTCCTTCTCATTTATGCCATCCAGTCATTGGGCGGCGGGATTGCTTTCTACATTGCTCTTTTTCTCAGCGGACATGCTCATCTAAGCGCCGCTCAGATTGGCGTCATTCTTTCATTCGCTTCTATTGGCAATATTGCCGGGGGCTATCTTGGGGGTTATCTCTGCGATAAATGGAATGCTTCCTATAATTTGAAGATTGGACTGGGCATTCAGGGCGGCGGCTTGTTTTTACTTATTTTTCTGCAGGAATATCATTGTATTTCAGTGATTATGATGATGATGGGCTTGGGTAGTTATTTATATGTTACATCGAGTAATTATATCCTTAACTCCAAATTTAATACCGCTCAGAGGAATCGGACCAATATCATTGCTGATCAGCATATCATCTCTAATATTGGGATGTTTTTTGCAGCCATATTGATGGGGTACAGTACGGAAGGGTATTATCAGATAATATTTACCGGTGTATCACTAACTCTCTTGCTGATCGCGCTGACGTTAAAAACAGTAAAGGAAGAAGACTTTAAAACCTCAGGAAATTCAAACACTGGATTACCAACTTCAAGTAATACAAATTACCTTTCTTTTCTTGGTATCGCTGTCATTGGTATTATTGGATTGATGTTTGCAGCGCATCGTGTCGGTTTCCCCATCTTCTTAGATATCAATTTTGGTAATATTCATACCGGATTTTTAATGGCATTAAATCCATTAATTATACTGATGTGTCAGAAAACGATTGTCCGTTATTCGACAAGCAATGAATTTATGGCGATTGTGATTGGTCTTGTGTTATTTGCCTTTTCTTTTCTTATCTTAAATTATTCGCCGACTCTGCTTATAGTATTAATCTCAACTAGCCTTTTAACAGTGGGCGAAATTCTGGCGCTGACTCATGCACAATCAATTGCTTTTGCTTATGCACAACCCAATAAGCGCGGGAAGATAATGGGCTTATATAAAGCGACCTATTCATTCACCAAGGTCTGTGGAACTTACTATGCAGGAATGATAATTCACAATTTCAGTTACAGTTACCTTTGGGCCTTATCAGCCTGTTTTGGTTTTTTCGGAGCGGTTATGGCCCTGATGTTTTTATCTAAAAAGGGCTTTGGAGCTTGGGGCAACAGTCCAGCCTGTTAATTTTCAGATTCACCCTCAGTCATATGAATAGGGCATTGTAATTTGCAGATTTTAACAAGATAATGCTGCAATACTAACTAATCAGGGAGCGATATGTTTAACTTTTTGAAAAAGTTCACTCCGGCCCAGCCTGCCGCTGAATCAGCCGCTAATCTCAGGAATGATAAGGGAGAAACGGCAGTCCATCTGGCAGCAAAAGCCAATAATGTCGACAGGCTGATCGAGTTACTTGGCGCTCCCGAATTAAAAGTCAATGCTCAAACGGATGCTGGCGATACAGCCCTCCTGATCGCTACCCGTAATCATCAGCTTAAAGCCGTAAATGCCTTGCTTGAAAAAGGCGCCTCAAAAACAATAAAAAATAAGCAGGATGAGCTGCCGATTCATTTCGCTGTAACCACCGCGGATCATAGTTTGAGTCTTTTGCTTGTTGAGAAAGAAACACTTGATGCACCTAATGTGTACCATGAAACGCCTCTACATTATGCAACCCGCGCAGGAAGTCTTGAGAATGTAAAGATGCTATTAGCTAATAGTGGCAGCCTGACTAAGGCCACAGTGAAAGATCCAGCATTTACAATTAAAAAGACCACTTCGCTGCCTGGATTAAGCACGCCTGTACATTATGCATTATATGAATCGCAATTGGAGATTTTGCGTGAGATGATGCGATACGATTTCAATCCATCTCAACAAAATCAGCGTGGAGAAACCGCCGGGTTTTTGGCAGTCAGCCATGCGCAGGCCGCATTGTTGACCAATGAAGATCTCCAGGCATTATTAGCTAGAAAAGCAGTCACTAAACTGACAGTGAAAAAAGAGTCCGTGCTGCATGCTGCTGTAAAAAACCAGCAGATTAGTGCCGGGCAATTCACCACTATTTTGTCTATCATAAACCCTGAAATACAGGGACAAGGCAAAATCATCGATCATGGCCTGATAAACGCTCAGAATAATACTGGTAAAACCGCACTGATCATTGCTGCTGAAAAAGGGGATATACTCAAAGCACAGGCATTGCTGGATAATCAGGCAAATCCTGATTTGAAGGATAATGCCGGGTTTTCAGCCTTTATGTATGCAGCGAAACAGCAAAATCTCGATATGCTACGAGCACTCAAGAAAGCGGGGGCTGATTTCTCAGGGGAGCCTGGTCAACTCGCCATTAAAAACGCTGCACTAAAAGGGCATTTTGCAGTTGTCACCGAGTTAATCAAATTAGGGGCACCGGCAAAAACCCCGATTTACCCTTCTGAAAAAAATAAAGAGTCAGGTTTAACCAGCTCAATCTCCATTAGTAAAACCCATATCAATGAGGGTGATGGTAAAGATCTTACCCGCTGTATTAAAAAAGGGGATACTCCCTTGCATATTGCGGTGAGAACTAATAATTCAGTAATGGCTGAAGCGAGTCTGGAAGCGGATAAAAGCCTGGTTAATTTCCCTAATTCAAGAGGTAAAACGCCAGCACATTCTGCCGTCAAGCTCCTGAAAGATGAAATTGCCCCCATTCTGCAAGCGAAAGGGGAGCCCATCAATGAGTGTACGCGAGTTCCTGGCAGTAGTGACAACGATCCGCGGTACTACACACTGGATATGGCGACTTCAGCAGTTCCTCAGTTTACGACTGAGGCAAGACATCTTTTTTTCCAAGGCAAACATCAGCTTTCTTCAGAACAGATTGCCTATCGGGATCGATTGACGGCCAAATATAATCCGCAAACAGCCAATGCTCAGCCTGCACAGGCGGGTGCCTCAAGTCTGGTTGTCGCGGCAACCCAGCTTGATGAAAGGCATGGCGAAGCGGCCTCTTATTTAAGTAGCCAGCTTTAGTCATTTATCGTTGCAGTCTGTTCACCGCCGGCTGCATAAATCTGCCAAGGAACTATAAGGATATATAAAATGGATTTTATAAAAAAACTGTTTTGCTTTTTAGGGATTTGTGTCATCATTTCCAATGGTTTTTCAGAACCCTCAGCAATCCCAGTGGTTTGCGATCAGGAATATGCACTGTGTACTTCTGCCCGTTGCATTCCTCTTCCAGGAAGCTCAGACGATGCAATTTGTGACTGCGTTGTTGAAAAGGGTAAAAGCGTCGGTTTTACAAGCTGTGACCAGCGAAAACCGGGGGAGGATAAATACAAAGCTGCTTCAATTGTTTCCACCTTTTCGTTCGAGCAATTCAGTACAAAAAGACCTATTAATTGTTCCCAGGGAATGCCTTGGACCAATTGCGTTGATATGCCCTGCACAGTGGATCCGCAAAATAAAAAACGCGCCTTATGCAAGTGTAAAATCGATAACACCCAAGCCTTTTTTACCTTCGGGGGCGACTGTGATATCAGTACCTGCGCGACAGGGTTCTGGTCAGGGTCAACACCCGAAACGGCTGCTATTTTGCGAAAGGCTTTGATGCAGGCGACTGGTTTAAAATCCATGACTACTCCAGCCGTTTGCGGCGTCCAATCATCTGAAAAGGATTCGCAATGACTAGCATTGACCTGGAAGCGCATTTCTATACGCGGGCAGTTTTTGATTATTTGACCCGGCGAAAAGAATACCCCCGCTTTGTTAAAGAGAATGAGCCAGGGGCTTTTTCGCTGCAGTTTACCGATGACATTTCACTTTACCAAACGGAAGAGTTCATCAGCGTTTTGTGCGATTTAGGCGAAAAGCGTATCAGGGAAATGGACGAGGCAGGGCTGGACATTCAGGTTTTGAGTTTCTCAACGCCTGGAATTGACGAGTTGATGCCAGATTATCAGACGGCAAATTCGTTTGCGATTGAGTTAAATGATCTTGTGTTTGAAACCGTCCAGAAAAATCCCAGCCGTTTTATGGGTTTTGCTACCATTGCCCCTTATCAGCCTGAACTGGGAGTGAAGGAGTTGGAGAGGGCAATTAATCAGCTAGGATTTGCAGGCTGGCTGGCGCACTCTAATTTTGGCGATGGAAATTATCTGGATGATCGAAAATACTGGCCGCTGCTGGAAGCAGCGGAAAGTCTGAATATTCCTGTATACCTTCATCCAACGACCCCCTTGACAAAAGAATTCGGAAAATATGGTTTCTCTTTAGGAGGGCCGCCACTGGGATTCCAGGTAGATGCCGCTTTGTGTCTGTTAAGAATGATTTATGCGGGTGTTTTTGATCAATTTCCTAAATTGACAATAATCCTGGGCCACATGGGTGAAATGCTCCCTTTTCTGATTCCTGATCGAATCGATTGGGCCTATGCCAGTCCCAGTATCTCAACGTTAGAGGGGTTTATAAAGAAAAGGCCAGCAATTAAACGGACTCCTGCGCAGGTGATAATGGATAACGTTTATGTGACCACTAGCGGTCGCTTTTCCAAGCCATTATTGGACTATACCCTGAAGGTTATGGGGGAGGATAAATTAATGCTGGCAACAGATTACCCTTATGAGAACCTGAAACAGAGTATGGATTTTATTCGCGGCTGCGGTTTGCCTGAGGCCTTATTGGAGAAGATATGCTCAGGCAATGCGAGACGCTTGGGGATTGGGAATAGATAATCTTGAGAGGCAAGTAAGCCTGCCCCTTGGCGTGAGCTAACGGATGCACTGAGCAAAACTACCATGCGCTGCGCGAATCTACGAATGCTTGCGCAACCTCACGAATCCCCGCGGCATCGACCGCGGGGCCCATGTCTGGTGGACGAACATGCTCTTCAGAGGAATTCAATGTTGCCGTAAATAGCAAGCAGTTAGGAACAAGTCTTTCAAACATAATCCTAAATTAGCAAAACCAATATTCTAAATAAGCCTCGTGTGGGCCCCGCGGTCGATGCCGCGGGGATTCGCTAGAAAACCGCAGGATTCGCTAGAAAACCGCAGGATTCGGCTAGACGACGCACAGTTTCGAATTTGATCGCTCATCCTCCTGCCATTCCTCTGTCGAGGGGACTCGCTGGATGCGGCTCTTCCTGGTTCTGGATGAGATGCGTACCCAGAGATTTCGCGCGGCTGAGTATTTCAGTGACCAGTGTTTGCATGTGGCCAGGAAGTTTTCGCTGATCATTTTCCAGTGCCTTAATCAGATCAGTCAGATCCTCACTACGCATTGTTTGAGGCTTCCCTTCGTAAGCCTTCATAAAGTCTGATAATTTACAATGCAGAGACACGAGACGTGCTCTCTCATCAGCATTGGCTTTTTTCCAGAAAAGCCTGTCCATCATACCATTTCTAGCCCAGATATCATCCATATAATCTTGAGCCGCTTCTGTCAGTTTAGCGGTTAAAGCGACGATGTCTTCCTTGCAACGAGTCTGATAGACCTGAAAATCCTGCAACACGCTGGTATCTTGTACCCAGTGCCTGACGACCTGATCTTCCATCTGGTTAACGGTGCTCAACAATCGGCTATGACCGCTGCTGTTCATCTTCCTGCCATTGCGAGTCTGATTTTCAGTAATATCTTCAGCCAGAATGTCTTGCCTGACTTGACGAAGAACATTCAAGAATTCGATATAGCGATTCTGATTGGGCGCCATACCTTGCTCCTGCAGTTGGCTTTGTAGTCTGTCAATCTGTTCCTTGCGCGAATTGGATTTAAACCATGCTCCTCTATATTGCTTGCTTAGTTGGCCCAGACTATTTTCCAGGCTGCTCAATAGTTTCTGGCTCTCTTTTTGCCCATGAAGCGCCTTCAGATCAAGCTGCGGCTTGCCGATAATCGACAATTCCTTAGCGAGTTTCAGTAAACCTTGCTGCTGCTCTGTGCTCAGGTCGCGGACCAGGCCCAAGCTGCTTTTGGGTTTTTGTGCCAGTAAACGTTTACTTTCAATGGTATAGTGTCTAAGACCATGCTCAAGCAGCGCCTGATTTTTAGTGTTTGACCAGTTAATTCGCCGTGTTTCCTCTTTGTCCGAATTAACAAAAGCACCATGGTTTAGAAGATGCATCCACATCACCCTGTTCCTTGCCTGATTGGCTGTCGTATTATCAAATAGGTACCAGGATTGGCGGTTGGCATTTTCCTTCATTACTTCAACATCGCCATGGCAATCCGAGGCTTTTTCGTAAAACCATTCAGCCATATCTTTCACTGCTTCCTGTTCTGAGCCAGCTGTATTAGCTAAATACGATACAAAATTGTCATAAAGGTATTGCTCCTGAGGCAGCTTATCCGAGCCCTGAAGAATTCGATTGAGCTTTTTGAGTTTCTCAGGCGTTTCATTTTGAAAGCGATTAACGCCTTGCATAATGTAGGATAACTCCTCAGGGCTTGATTTAGGCTCAGAACCTACTGCCATAAATAATGCACGGCTAAGCAATTCCAGCTTTTCAGGGCTTATATTTTTAAGTCTCAAATACTGTAAAGATTGCAATAAGCTAGCTGGATTTGCTTTGATATTATCCTGGAAGTCAATCCATACCTTGAATAAGACAGGCAATGCAGAGGCATGGGCGAATGAGGAGCTTAAGTCGTCATCAAACTGCTTTTTATCGCTCAGGCTTAAATAGTCGCTTTCCGCAACAATTTTTCTGACCACTCCCAGAGACTGGCAGCTGACTGAAAATTCTTTGAAATCCTGCTTGAGCTTCTTAGCCACGCGTAGAAGAGTCCAGATATCGACTTCGGTCAACGACTGATTATCCATAGCGCTCTGCCAGTCTTCCAGGCTGAACCTGTTGTCTTCCACACGCTCTTCCAGCTCCTTATGTAAAGAAGGCATTCTGTTGCGCAGCGATAGATACCAGCACAGCCCATTGCCCAGATTGCTGTGATTTTGCTCTTGAGCGACCTGAAGGAACTGGGTACAGGCTTCCATAGTAAGTTGAAGCTGAGTGTCTGATTCGTCTTGCAAGGACCAGTTGATCGAAGCCAAGGCCTGACAGTAAAGAGGAAAGTCGTTGACGCTTATACAAAGCTGATTAAATTCAGAAATCAGAAGCCTGATGCCTGCATCGCTAAATGCGTATTGTTCCAGATATTTCTGCAAGTCCTGCAAATTGATACGTGCATGCGAAACAGCCAGTTTTAATTCACGGCTGGCCACAGGCCTCTTTTTCAGTAAATCAAGATACCAGACGCCGCTCTTGACTATATCGGTATGACTCTGCGCTTTCGCTGTTTCAATAAATTGCGTACAGGCTTCCAGCACAGTGGCAAGATCCTCGACAGGTTCTTCCTGTGTTGACCAGTTTTGAGCTTTGAGTATCTCGCAATGGATAGAGAAATCTTCAGCACTCATATGCTTGCTATTAACCAATTGCAGTAGTAATCGGGTGCCCGTTTTACCAAAAGCATACTGGGTTAATTTCTGTTGCAGCGTTTCTAGCTTGAATGCTGGAGCTGCAGCAAAACCCTGGAATTCGGCGCGAGCTTCAGGCACTAAATACTGCATGGAAAGGAACCAATGCGAACCTTCTTCAATCTGAGTATGCTTTTCTATCCTGGCGGATGCAAAAAACTTGGAATAAACTTGCAGAATTTGGCTTAGTGTTTCCTCTGTTTCTTCATTTCTTGACCAGTTAACGGAAGAGAGGGCCTGGCAATACATTGCAAAATCATTAGCCTGCATTTTTTGCTGATTGACCAGTGTCAGCAAATGTTTCAGTCCAATATTGCTAAACGAATATTGTTCCAGAATCTTTTGCAATGTCTGCAGACTGAAAGAAGGAGTATGGACAAAATTCATTAATTCCTGGCTGGCTTCAGGCCGCTTTTTGAGCATCTCAAGATACCAGTCAGATCCGTTATTTAAACTTGAATGCTGCTGATGCCTCGCGGCATGTAGGAATTGAAGATAAGTCTGCAAGCCTTGTTCCAGCTGGCCTTTACTCTCACCCTGTTTGGACCAATTAGCGCTGGTTAGGGATTGGCAGCACAAAGTGAAGTCAGCAAGATTCATATTCAACGCATTCGCTTTGTGCAGTAAAACCTGGCTCGCGGTTTCATTAAATGGATACTGCTCAAGAACTGCCTGTAAATTCTGCAGTGAGAATGGTGGTTTGTTAACAAACTGATTCAGCTCTTTCACAATGGCCGGCATAGTTTGTATGCTTGATAAATACCAGGCAGACGCGTTGCCAAGTTCAGTGTGACCTTCCTGCTTTGCTGTACGAAGGAATTGTTCATAGTTTTGCAGGACCTGGCCGGTCAATGCTGGGGCTTGGTCTTCATCGGGTTTCAGCGATTCCAGCAAGGGGTGCATCAGCGTGGCAGATTGTTTTTGCTGTTCTGCTGTAAAATGATAATCACTTACCCACAGCTGGTATAAGGTTTTCCATTGGGCTGCTTTTAAATCTCCAATGACCTCGGGTGAGGTAACCGCCAGTTGCACGCCTTGATACCATGCTTTTCCTGGTTGGGAAAGGGCACTGGTAATGGCCGGAAGCTGGGCTTCTGTTAAGTCCTGAGCCAGTGAGCGCCACATGGCTTGCAGTTCCGGGCGATATTGACCGTCATTCAGATTCCACCATCTTTCGGTTTTCTTCACGAGTATGTTAAAAGTATCCCAGTTAACGCCCTCTGAAAACTGCGTCATCGCAGCAGCAAATTGTCGTAGGAATAGCTCTTTATCCTGTTCCGGCAAACGCGTCATCAAATCTTCGCAACGGCGCAGCATGCGGATACGATGAGTATAATTACTTTGAACCGATTTTTTCAGCAGATCAAAGAGTTCGCCTTCATGATTCGGGAAAGCGTGGGCAAGATGCCAGAGGCTTTCATTGTCGCCATAACTCATTGCCTGACCTGAAAAGCGGCGCGACATACTCGCCTTGGGAGTATCCAGAAGCAGGTTGTCGAGGTTCTCGAAATAGAGCGCAGCCCAGCGTAACTGTTCGCTTTGTGAAAAGCCGCTCAAATAGTCAAGAAGAGGCAATACTTTTTCAACACGGTCTTTTTCATCAATCATACCGGGCTCTATCAGCCATTCTCCAAGCAGTTGTTGAAGTGAAGGCAATAGCTTTCCGCTTAATCGAACAAATGACTGGCGATTATGGGATGAAACGCCTTTAAGCACCTCTTCTGCCTTAGGAATAACAGTGCCGCCGGTTTTAATTTGACCATGTAATTCAGAGGCTTTAGTGATTTGCAGTACGCGGATACTTAACTGTTCGCTAAGTTGCTCAATGGTTTGAAATCTGGCAGCATCATTGACAAAGTTTTGTAAAACCTCGGCATCGGTGGCCAGAATCTGCAACTGTTCAGGAATGTTGGCTAAAACGTCCTGATCTTTAATGTTTAAAGACAAGGCAGAGATAATTGCACCCAGAGTGGCCATATTGCGGGTAGTTTTACTGGATGGCTGATATTCTTCCAGCTTAATGAGCAATTCGATGTCGCGCATCTCGTTTAAGTTAAATTTTGGAATATTTGCGTCCGTACCCATCAACTCATGATAATTAGCCTCTAAATCATCAGCGGTGAGTTTGATTTTTGCTTCAATTTCACGGACTTTCTCAGTAGGGGTAATATCTTCATTTGCTGAAATACTCAGCCATTTTTTCTCAAGACCGCTAAGATGGCGAGTCAGCATACTGGTAAATTCAGAGGCTTGTCCCGGATCGAGGAAGGTTGATATGAGACTCATCCCCCAACCTGAAAATTGAGCCAGGCCTGCACGAAAGCCTTGATTGGCCGAGTTTTGCAAGGTGAATACATATTCACGGAGCAGCATAACCTGTTCAAAAACTTTTGCATTTTCAGTCTCACCGGCAACTGCGTCCAGGTTTTTTCTGATATTGTCTTGGTCAAGGCCGCGTGTACGGGTAATGATATTCCACAATTTATCGCGTTCCTGCTTTAGTTCATTTTCAATGTAGAACTGAAAGACTTGCCCCTCTTCGCCATTTCGCGCGGTACGGCCGCCTGTTTGCAATAGGTCATTTACATCGCCAGTATCAAAAATAAAGACTGCTTCCACCCCGACGTTATCGCCGCGGCCAAAGCCGGAAGCAACTAGGGTGATACCATTCTGTTTTTTGCCGCCTTTCCATTTTTCCATCTCTTGCTTGCGCTGAAGAATTTCACTGCTGGTTTCTTCGTCTTCATTGGTATAGAAAATAATGTTAGCGAGCTCTTCCTGGGTTAAACGCGCTCTCAGGATCGCTTGTATCTCAAGTACTTTTTTGTCATTTTTACAGGCGAACAATATTGATTGTTTGTTTTCCATGCAGTGTCTGAGCTGTTGCAGCATGGCTTCAATGCGTTGATCAGCGTTCTGATAAAATTTTGCCTTATGCCAGTAACGTAAATCACGCTGGTTGGTAGACACCTGCAACACCTGGGTATTTTGCTCTTTGTTCAAAGCCTGCGCCTGTGAACTGGATACCGAACCGGTATAACCTTCCCAGCGTGTCCACAGGTTTCGCAGCAGCTTGGCAGCGACCTGTGAACTGATGATATGACTTTCTGCATGCACGTGGTAATTTTGTGCTTCATTTTTCTTTTTAGCTTCCTCATTAAGGCGTACCGCCAATAATTGATGGACGCCGGCACTAAAGGTAGAGCCCTTGGATTTCTGGTTACTGGAGGTCAGCGGAATAATCTCTTTTAACAGATAGGAAGCTTCCCCGATTTGAACATTTTCCTCTACCACTGAGTAATTGCTGCCTCGCTCCATAGCGGCGGCATCATGGGCGGACTGTATCCAGCTCACCAGCTGTAGCCCGTCACGCGCTAATTGAGACAGGAAGTTGATTCTGTCCTCATCATCATTCGCTTTCTCAGTTAAAAAGAGCAGCAGCGCATTGACGCTTTCCTGGGTAATTCCTTCTTTTTGCAAGTCTTCCTTGTATAAGTTATAGAAGGCGTTCATGGCTTGGTAAAACCACATCATCTGCTTGGGGGTGCGGCCGGTCGGACGTGCATAATTAAATTCGGTTTTACGGCCTTCTTCGAAGTAGGTGTAATCGAGCTCATCCCCTAATCCCTCCGTTCTATCGGGATCTATTTCGATGGGCTTGCCCTGATAGCTTTGCTCATCCAGAAACAGGGATAAGTCGCCAAGCGTTGTATAATGGATGGGAAAATCCGTATAGCTTTCGCGGCTTGATTTGGGGCTAAGTGAAGATGCCTTCAGTTTCAAATAATCATAGAAAGCCTGATAATCCTCCAAATCCCGTACCGCCAGGCTGCGTTTGGCAGTGAAAACGGTAGCGGTTTGCCCCTGTGCTGCTTTTTTAGCGGCGCGCATTGCCACAAAATGGCTTTTTCCTTCCCCAGTTGACAGGCGAAGGACTCTGCTTGGCGCAGTGATGGCGACATCATTGGCGAACAGGGCAAATTGCTGCGCCATGTGGGGGTATTTTCGGGTTGTTAAACCTAGAGCGTGAAACTCCAATGCCCAGATTTGCGTCTGGCGGCTGTCACTGGCTGGACTCTTGCATAGACGGTGAAATGCTTCAGCCAGTTCATCCTGGCTCAATTCCGAAATGGGTTTTTTACAGCCTTCAACAAAAGACTCTCCTGTCTCCAGTTGTTTCAGTTCAGCAAACATCAGGCTGATTCTGGCAATTTCCGTGGCTGTTAAAGGGCGATTAACATTGCCGTCAGTCACCCGGGTTTCATTAAACATGCGGCGCAGATCGGCGGCGCGGGTTTTGGCCACGTGACTGTAGTCCGGACGGACTTCAGGATGCGGGTTTTTTAAGAAGCTTGATAATTCAGTTTTAAAATCGCTGCCGGCATCAGCCCGTCTAAGCAGGCGAATCAAGTCATCAGCCCCTGGCGAGGGTTGTTTGGGATAAGTGGCAGCCAATGCACCGAGTTCTTCCAGAGAAAGTTTGCTTAAGCGTTCTATCAGTTTTGGCGCTTTACGGTCCAACTCATATTCATAGGATTCTTTCTCACGCAGTCCAGGTTGCAGGCTGCTCCAAGCAATAATGTGAAACATCAAAGCGCGCTGATCACTTTGATCATCGCCAAATTTAGCCATAATCTGATTAAACAGGCCTTCTTCCCGTGAATCCGCTGCCATAGCTCTTAACCACAGTGCAGTTGTTTTTTCCCAAATGCCTCTGACCAAGTCATTGCTGCTCGCATGATTCAGTAGTTGCCGCAGTTTAGCAAAGCGATTTTCAAGCGCTACAGTGTTTGGACTGCTGTTTAGTATCTGCAGGGCTGAGTCACGGCTGGGAGCGTGGTTTTCAGTAGACAAAAGATTAATTGTTTCATTGAGCAGCGCGGTACTTCGGGTGAATTGAAATTCTTTCAGCGCAAGCTGACAGAGGGCGGTCTGTTGTTCGCGGCTGAAAACGCTATTTTTAAGAATGCCTTTTAAGGGATGGATCAAGCCTTGCGGAAATTCTTTTTCTGCATTATCAAGAGGTTTGGCTTTCAGTAACTCATCTTTGAGAATGACTTGCAGCATGTCGAGGGGAAAAGCAACCTGCTCATCCTCGGGTTTTAACACATCCAGAATCTGACTGAAATAACTGGCGCTCCAGACCTGGTCTTTTGCAGTTTTTTCAAGAATGGCCAGTAAGGGCTCTACCTCATTCAGATAGGTTCGGTTGAGTTGCAAACGCGTAAAAAAGGCCATGAGTGGACGCAAGGCATCGCTGGAATTGCCTTCTGTAGGCACCACAATGTGGTTTTTCAGGAAGGTCCACAGGCGGTGTTGATGATCGATAAACAGGCCGAGTCCCTCTGGTCGGTCTTCCTCAGTCAGGTTGCGGAATTCTCCTGAACGGGAATATTTAAATACGATGCCCTGATCAGCCAGTTGGTTGATAAACGCTTTGCGGATGGCAGTCCGATTGACGGGTTTATTATTCATTTCCGCAATGGTTTTGAGGAAATCATCCCAGTTCTTCGCTTGATAAAGTGCCTGAGGGTTGCCTTGGCTGAAGTTAATCGAAAGTAAATGTTTAAGCAACAATTCCAATTCATTAACTACAGCTAAAGTCAGGCCTTCGGTTGTTTTAATGAAGTCTTTAAACTGATTTTCTGTTAATGCGCCAAACAGTGTAGCTGCTTTATGGGCGGACAATTGCAAGAATTGCGGGTAGTCGGGTTTGAAAACTGTTTTGGCTTCAAAGAGCTTCAGGAAATCTTCCATCCTCGGTTGTTGGTCGCCTTCAAACAATATGTCCAAAGCCTCAAGAAAATTACCATGCGGATACGAGAACAATAATTGCTGCCCCCTTGCTGATTGGAGGAGGTCTTGCGCTGATTCCAGCGTTTGCAGGGAAATACTGAGTTGTTCGTGGCCAAAGCGAAAAACAGCCTGATGTAGATGGCTGGCTATACTGGCAATCAGCGGCAGAGGTAATTTCTGGACTTTATCGATGATTGCCGGCATTTGGCGGACATCATATTGGGTATAGAGAAGCCAAAGAAGCTGATGGCGGGACATTAACTGACTATTCGCCAGTTTGTCGCTTAGCAGGGTGAAATCATCATGGCTGAACTGCGCTCGGGATGCCAGGGTTCTCCTGATATTTAAAGCGGCTTCTGTGGATGTCCAGGTATAGATTTCAGGAAGTTCTGGTCCATAAGTCGGTTTGCCATGCTTAAAATGGTGTAATTCAAGATCGTCGTCAAAATATTTAAAATGTTCCTGTTGAATGGCATAGTGAACCCCGCCATGGCTCAAATCCAGCTTGTGCAGCGATTTTAAGAAACGGGTTTTCTCTTCCAGGGCAGGTAAACTGCGCAGGGAGTTGAGTATGCGATCCACTGCTACCAGCATGTTTTGCGGTTCCAATTGCGCAAACTCATCGCCGGATAAGGATAGTCCCATATCAAGGAGTTCTTTTACAAAATGATCAAAGGCTTTCCACAATACCTCGGTCTGTTCTGCGGGCACATGATTTAAATGTTTGCTGCAGAAGTGGAGCCAGGCTTCTCGCTGCGGCTGGGATTTGGCAGATGACAAGTGCTTAATCATGCTGTCAATCGCGTTGAAGAATGCCGGTGTAATGTAAAAATTGTAATCATCAGCTTTGCTTAACACTTCGGCATGAAAGGCATCAAAAAACTGAGTGCCTAATTTATTCTCAATCTGGCGGAACTTAGCAATCAACAGACTGAATGTTTCATCCCCATAGCGATAATAAACCTGGCCAATGGCGCGCAGGGTTTGCTCGTTCGCTTTACCTCGTTGAGCCCAGGCTTTTGTCCATTCGGCTAAATCGGGCTGTCGGGAAAATAAAATATCGCAGGCCTGGGGAAGTTGTAACAACAACTCATGATCTTTAAGGGCAAGAAACGCTTCAATCCCTTTTACACCATCGTATTGCCAGGCTTGAATAAATACTTGCCAATGCTGGAGGACACGGCGTTCATCCTTAATCATGGCAGCAATACCTGGATTTTCCCTCTTGAATTTATTCCAGTCGTCTTTGTAATTCTTTGGCGGCTGTAATGCTTCAAAAAGCACCAATGTCTGAAAATCCTGAGCAGTTTTAAGGGGAGGATGGTTATCCAGATAAAAGTCAATATTAAACTGGCGGAAATCGCCCTCCCAAAATTCCTGCGCTGGTTTAGTAACCTGCAGGTTTAGGGTCAGCGGGGTAGTGGGTCCGCAGGTATAGCCCACTTCAGTGTTATAGCAAAGAATTAGCTGTCCATCTTTGGAGCGTTGTGTATAAAAGCCCTTGGGTAGGTTCGTTAAGCTTAAACCGGAAGATACCCGGCTATGGTAGCGAAGCAGCATTTTTGCTGCGTCCTGGGTCATGGCGGAAATGGCATGCCTCGCCTTGACAGTGGGCTCTGCACTGATCCAGGTATGGAAGAATGCTTCCAAGGGGCTTTCACCGTCGATGCCAAGCTTTGCGAATCTTTGAACATCGCAGGGGTTTTCCGCGATATAATTTTCAAAGTATTTGCCGAGTAATTTATCAATATTCTTATAAGTGACCAGCTCGCTGGTGATCACTTCTTCCATAACTTGCACGCCCATGCGCTGCTGTTCCTGCTGCATCTGGCGATTTTGCTGAATTTCCTGTTGTTGCTGCATTTGCAACTGGACACCGCCGCCGCGCTGTAAAGGCCAGGGCCCCTGGTCTGCTGCTTCAAAGCGCAGGGCAATGGGTTCATTTTCTTGAGGAGCCTTAGGCTCCAGCGGCAGATGCTCGTGTTTGGCCTGGTCAAATTCGCTGACTTCTTTAATTTTCTGTGATAATTCAGCGCCTTGTTTATGATGGCGGTTATTAAGGATGACGTTATTTACCTGACGATAGAGAGCTCGTAATTCCCTGAATTCTTCAGTGGCTGTTTTTTCACATTCAAGTTCCGGGATAACAATTAATCCGGTCCAGCCGCCTCGTTGAGCTTCTTTGGCGAGCTCGCGCAGAAAACCGGCAAATGCTTGTTTATGGCGTAAGCATTCCGTCAGATGAATTTGTTCAAAACTGTCTTTTTCATTAATGAATCCTAGCAATTTAAGATAGGATTTATCATGGCCTGGTTGATAGGCCGCACTTAACTGATTAAAGGGAAAAGCATAGCCATTGGCTAAATGTTCTGTTAATAAATGTAGATATTCTTTCACCTCGTGCTGCTGGCAGGCAAGATAAAATAGCGGGCGGTTACGGCCATAGATGCTTAGGAGATTCTCACTGAGATCGGCATCCTTTAAAAAGGAAAGCACTTCAAGCAATCCCTTGGAGCCCATATCTTCGACGCATTGTTTGAATATTTTATGTTCATTCTTATTGCCGGACAAATCATCAACTGCATTTAAATGCAGTAGCCAGTAGCGGGCAACGCGCTGCCAGTAGTTGTCAATCATGGGGGGTAAATACCCTGATTCCTTAAGCCAGCGATTTCGGCCCAGTACCGGTAATAGTTCCTCTTTGAGTAGTCTCAAAGAAACGTTGTCTTCATTAATATCCAGTTCAGTGAGATAAGCATTATCCTCAACCTGCTTGCTGATTAAGTGAGACTCTGCCTGATTCAAATCAAATAAGCGCGGAAGGTTGATTTTAAGCCTGGGCTGTTTGGACTGACCGCGAAAAGTATTGATTACCATTGCGGTGGCAATGTCTCTTTGTGGAATAAAGTCTTCAGAAGGAGAAAGCGACAGATTTTTGAAAAAATAGCTGTTTGTGTCGGTCTCAGAACAAGCGCGTATATGCGCAGCCTTGAGCTTACGTTCATCAATCTCTTTGGGTACATCTAAAACGGCAAGGCCCTCTTCTATCTTTAAAGCGGGCGGTTTGCCAAATTGGGTCATTGTACGGATGAATCCGGGAATATTGGAGCGATAGGCCGGATTCCAATGGGCATCAAACTGTTTCTGACCAAAGTCTTTTCCACCGGCAATGCGAATAACATCCACAATACTGTTCAGGGTGATTTTTTCACCGGCAACCTCAGGCAGGGCGGAAATTGCGGTGTATTTTATTGGCGCAAATCCATTCCATCTGTTCTCATAATCTGATTTTGCATAGCTTGCCGCGTTGGCTTTTCTGAACTCAGGAGTACAAAAACGTTTATATTCATCTTCTTTAAAACGATATTTTATACCGCTTGAGTCCCCCCTGAATTGGGCAAATACATAACATGATAAAAGAGAATTAAAATCAGAGGAAACATCGAAATTCCAGGCTTTGGCGATGTTTTGATCCAGCCAGGCGATAGCACTGTAACCGGTTGAAATTAGATTGACTGCCTTTCGCGCACTGACTTCGTTAAATTCAATAGACAAGCGTTTTTCCAACTCCTTTTTCTCTACTTCGAGAAGCGGGGTCTCACAGTAAATCTGCGGATTGTATTTATCACGCAGATCAACAATTCCCCATTTGGCCAGACCCTTGGGATCACGGTTAAAATTAACGATCAGGGCGTCATTCTGAGATTTGATTTGCCCTGATTTTTGTTCAGAAATATTCAGGAGATTAAAAACGCCAAATTGCAGGGTATTGTATTGCTTTTTAGCTAATGATTTTAGGTGTTCAGCAAGTCGGAGCATATCCATATAGGTGACCGGCTCTGCGGGTTTTAGTTGACCTGTTGCCGTCTTTTCAAGAAAAGCTAGCTGTGCTGAAGGTTTGCCTTCCAGTTCGGGAACAAAAATTATTCGCTTCAAAAAGCAATCTCTGACCGATTCATCCGTTTGCAGGATCTCAGAGATTTTTTGACTGACTTCCCCGATTGTAAATAATTTTGGCGAGTTTAGTTGCGAAATAATTTTATCAAAGAATTCAGTATAACTGCCTTGTCTTTTATGTTTGATTTCCTCTTCCAAAACAGCCAGATTAAAAACGCCATGAAAATGTGTTTCCAAGGCGCCGATGATTTCTTCAAAATTATCGAAATTGTATTTCTGGCGAAGCTTGGGAAAAATATCAGTATACATGAAGAATCCTGTAGATAAAATTTTGTACTAGTTTAGACGGATTTCCTTAAAGAAATATTAAGAAAAGCAGAAACTTGTTTGGCCTGAAGCCTATTCTTCACCGGTGATACGAGAAAGCGAGCCAACCATCGAATTCCCGCGGACTAGACCGCGGGACCCATGTCTGAGTGATCCTCACAAATTTAGACAGCTAAACTTCAGCTTATGTCTCAGGCCGAACGGTGCTAATACAATTTGGGTTAGACTGTTTCAATTCGATAGCTAATGCATTAGCAATCGAATCCCCGCGGCTGCGACCGCGGGGCCTATGTCTGGTGGCCGAACATGGTCTTTGAATTTTACAATATTGCCAAAAAATAGAGAGTGAAGAGGCACAAGACTGATACCCGGAATAGGCATCATGTGGGTCCCGCGGTCTTTGCCGCGGGAATACGGTTGAGTCTACACCGCGGGAATACGGTTGAGTCTACACCGCGGGAATACGGTTGAGTCTACATCGCGGGAATACGGTTGAGTCTACACCGCGGGAATACGGTTGAGTCTACATCGCGGGAATACGGTTGAGTCTACATCGCGGGAATACGGTTGGGTCTACATCGCGGGAATACGATTGGGTTTTTGCCGCGGGAATACGATTAGGTTTTCGTCGCAGTACGTTTACAACGAGTTAGAAGCCGTACAAAATAAAAGGAGGAGCATAGCTCCTCCTCAGGGTGAACGGATTTCCTATATCACTCATTCAGCTGACTGCCTGGGAGCGGGTTTTGCTGTACGTTGATAAGATGAGTACTTAAGGATTCAGAACGGCTCAGTATTTCCTGGGCGACTGCCTGTAAGTGACCTGGCAGTTTCGACATTTCGTCTTTTATCTTTTCAGAAAACTCCTTAAGAGCCTCGCCTTCTATCGCTAAAGGATTTGTCTGGTAGTCTCGGATGAAAGTGTCCAGCGTAGCCGATAAACGTTGAATCCGGGCTTTATTATCCTCAGTGGACTTGGCCCAATGGATGAATCGGCTCACTGCTCCCTTGCCGGGTGCTTTGCTGAAGTTCTCATCGAAATGGGCGCTAGTCATCTCTTGAAGCTTCACCGCTAAGCCCAATACGTCTTCCTTACAACGATCCTGATAAATCTGGAAGTCCTGCAGCGCGCTGACATCCTGCACCCAATGGCGGACTATCTGATCTTCCATTTGGTTTAAGGTGCTGAATATTCGGCTATGGCCGCTGCGATTGAGCTTTTTACCACCGGCTCGAATCGTATTTTCCAGAATATCCTCTGACAAGATCTGATTGCGTGTTGTGCGGATAACATCCATCAGCTGAATATAACGGTTGCCTTCGCCGCGAACGTTATCCAGCTTGCGTTGTAGGCTGGCATACTGGTGTTTGCGAGAGTCGGATTTGAATAAAGAGGCTTCGTATTTTTTGCCTATTTTTTTCAAATTGCCTTCCAGTTCTGCCCGAATTGCCTGGCTCTCGGGCTGGCGGTGCAATTGCTTCAGATCAAGATGCGATCTGCCAATAATCTCCAGTTCATTCGCAAGTTTTAACAATCCCTGCTGCTGTTGAGGGGCTAAATCCCTTACCAGACTTACACTCGCGCTTGGTTTTTTCGCCAAAAGCTTTTGGGTTTCATTGATATAATGTCGTAAACCATGTTCAAGAAGCTTTTCGTTTTTAGCCGCTGACCAGTTAATCTTACGGGATCCATTATTCAAGTCCTCAGTCACAAAGGCGTTGTGATTGAGCAGATGCATCCAGATAACCCGATTCTTGGCCTGATTTGGCGTACTGTTATCGAATTTATACCAATTTTCTTTTTCAGCAAGTTGCTTGAGTGTCTCAACATTTCCGCGGTGTTTCTGACCATTTTCATAAAACCAGTCGATAATCTCTTTCAACTCATCCTGCTCTGAAGAAGGAATGGTGGATGAATAGGAAGCCAGATTGTCATAGAGATATTGCTCTGCTGGAAATTCATTGCGCTCGAGGAAGCCTATTAACTTCACGACATCATTGTTGTCGTGTTGAGCTGCCTGAAAGCGGTTAATACCGGTAACAATATAACTCAGTTTTTCCGGAGAGGGCTGAGGCTGCGAACCTGTGGCTATCAGTAAGGCTTTGGTCAGCAATCCCACTCGTTCAGATGACAAGGTGACATTAGATCCATATTTAACCGATTGGATTAATGAAATTGGGTTGGCTTTAATATTATCCTGGAAGCTAATCCATGTTTTTAACAGGATATTCAAGTTTGGCGAAGACAGGGTTGGGATGGAGCGGGTGAACTCCTCAACATCTTGCTGACTTAAATTGGTACTTTTTGAGAGAATATCTTTTGCTGTAGCCAGTGATTGACAGCAAACAGAGAAATCTTTCAGATTCATCTGCGTGTCATTCAGCATGCGCAGCAGGGCTTGAGTTTCTTGTTCGCTAAAATTATAAACGGACAGATTTTTTTGTAAATTTTCCAGTGTAAATGACGGTCTGTTTACAAATCGGTCCAATTCATCCAGCACAGCAGGTTTCTCATTCAGAAGTGTTAAAAACCAGACGGATGCCTTATCAAGATTGGGATGGTTTTCCCGTTTACCTCTTTCCATAAAATGTTTGTAACTTTGCAGGGCATGTTCCACACGCTGGTCAAAATCGGGTATGGGTAACCAGGAAGTAAGCAATTTACTGAGTACCGCTCCAGATTCCCTCTGTTGTTCTGGAGTGAAGTTACCTTCTTTTCTCCACAGGTCATACAGTGTTTTCCATTGCTGCGGCTGGATACGGATAGCAATCTCAGGTGCTGTTTTAACAGCCAGCTGTAGATTTTGAAACCAGGCTTTTCCTTGTTGAGACAATATAGAGGCAACTGCGGGGGGATGCGCATCGGTTAAATCTTCAGCAAGGGAACGCCACAGATTTTGCAGATCTTCACGGTATTTTCCTGCGTCCAAATTCCACCAGCGTTCCGTTTTCTTCACCACGGCACTGAAAGCATCCCAGTTAACCCCATCCGAAAAGTGAGTCATTGCCTTGGCAAAATGTTCCAGGAATACCGCGCGGTCTTTTTCTGGCAGGCGGGTAATCAAATCCTCGCATCTTCTGAACATCCGGATACGGTGCACATAATTCGGCTCGGCTGCTTCTTTCAGTAATGTGAACAGCTCACCTTCATGATTAGGGAATGCACTGGCGAGGCGCCATAGACTTTCATTCTCAGAGTAACTCATCGTTTTGCCTGAAAAACGGCTTTCCATGAGTTGTGAAGGGGTGTCCGCAATCAGATTTTCAATATTCTCCATATACTGGGCGCCCAAGCGTTTCTGCTCAGCTTCTGTAAAGCCGCTCAGATATTTCAACAGAGGCAGGATTTTCTCAATCCTTGCTGCGCCGCTGCGTGGGCCAGGCTCAGTTAACCACTGTCCTATCATCTCCTGCAATGGTGGGGTTAACTTTCCAGTCAGTTTGAGATAGTTTTCTTTCTGCTCTGAACTGAGTTTTTTTAAGAGTGACTCTGCTTTCGGGGTTGTGATCGAACCTTTCTTTGTCCGCTCATACAGATCAGAACGCTGAGTAATCTGCAGAACACGAATATTGAGTTGATCCAGCAACTCTCCAAGTGTTTGGAAACTGGCCGCTTCAGTGTTAAACGTTTGCAGCATATCCGGCTTGCTGGCGAGAGTGTCCAGCTGTTTGGGGATTTCGGTCATCGCTTCAGGAGAAACACCGTCTGCGGGTAAAGCGGCAATTTTCGAACCGAGTGAAGCCAGGGCGCGGGTATTTTTATCAGAGGGGGTGAATTTTTCCAGTGCAATCACTAGATCAATCTGTGGCGCTTCTGTGAATTTAAAGGCTGGGATACCATCTGTTTTGCCAATGAGTACTCCATAATCCTCTTGGAGATGGCGGGCAGTTTCGATAATTTTGACTTCTATCTCACGCACTTTTTCAGTGGGCGTTAAGTGTTGCTTAGCCGAGATACTGAGCCATTGCTTTTCCAAACCGTGGATATGGCGGGTTACCATATTGGTAAACTCGTTGGCCTGCACCGGATCAAGGAAGTTGGAAATCAGCTGCAGCCCCCAACCGGAGAATTGCGCCATCCCTGCGCGGAAGCCCTGGTTTGCGGAATTCTGTAAGGTAAATACATATTCGCGCAGCAGCATGACCTGACTAAAGAGTTTTTCATTCTCATTGTCACCAGGTACACCGTCCAGAATGCCTTCAATAGCCCTATGATCGATGCCGGGGGTCGCATCAATTGTTGCTTTAAGCTGTCGGCGCTCAGCCTTCAGTTCATCTTCAAGATAGAATTGGAAAACTTGTCCCTCTTCACCATTCCGGGCAGTACGGCCCCCTGTTTGAAGCAAGTCATTAACATCTCCGGTGTCGAAGATAAACACCGCTTCAACCCCGACATTATCACCGCGGCCGAAACCGGAAGCAACGAGCGTTATACCGGTTTGCTTTTTACCGCCTTTCCAGTTTTCCATGCGCTGTTTGCGCTCAAGGATCGCACTGCTGGTTTCCTCGTCTTCGTTGGTATAGAAGATGATTTTACCCAGCTCTTCTTCGCTTAAATGAGCTTTTAGTATTTCTTTAATTTCAAGTACTTTTTTATCATTCTTACAGCCAAACAGTACGGACTGATTGTTGGCCATGCAATGTTTGAGCTGATGAAGCATTGCTTCAATGCGTTGCTCGGGTCTTTGATAAAACTTCGCTTTATGCCATTCGCGCAAGTCACGCTGGTTAGTTGACACCTGCAGTACCTGTGTGCCTTGCTCAGTGTTTAAAGCCTGGGCCTGTGAACTGGATACGGAGCCAGTATAGCCTTCCCAATGCTTCCACAAATTCCTCAGCAGCTTGTTGGCCACCTGCGAGCTGATGATATGGCTTTCCGCATGCACGTGATAGTTTTGCGCTTCATTGCGGGTTTTAGCCTCCTCATTAAGCCGCACAGCCAGTAACTGGTGGACGCCGGCACTGAAGGTAGAGCCTTTGGCCTTTTGGTTACTGGAGGTCAACGGGATAATTTCTTTTAGAAGGTATGAGGCTTCACCAATTTGAACATTCTCTTCAACGACCGAGAAATTGATACCCCGTTCCATTGAGGCGGCATCATGTGCAGATTGAAGCCAGCCGACTAACTGCAGCCCGTCGCGGGATAATTGGCTAAGGAAATTCAGTTTTTCTTCATCTTCCTTGGCTTTGTCAATCAGGAAGGTTAAGAGTTCCCTTGCGCTCGCCATGGTAACCTGTTCTTTATCGAGGCGAGCACGGTTTTGATCATAAAACTCATTCATGGCCTGATAAAACCATATCATTTGCTTGGGAGTGCGTCCCGTTGGACGTGCATAGTTATATTCTGTTTTACGCCCCTCATCAAAGTAAGTGTAATCGAGCTCATCGCCCAATCCTTCTGTTTTGTCAGGATCAATGTCAATGGGTTTACCCTGATAGCTTTGTTCATCAAGGAACAGAGACAAATCACCCAGCGTTGTATAATGCACTTGGGCTTCAGTATAGCTTTCGCGGGTTGACTTGGGATTAATCAGTGAGGTTTTGATATTTAAATAATCAAAAAGGGCTTCATAATCCTCTAGATCCCGTTCGGCAAGACTGCGTTTGGCAGTGAAAACGGTTGCCGTTTTCCCTTGGGCTGCTTTTTTCGCAGCGCGCATGGCCACAAAATGGCTTTTTCCTTCCCCGGTAGCCAGTTTAAGAACCCTGCTGGGTGCATTGATGGCCACGTCATTGGCAATCAAGGCAAATTGCTGCGCCATATGCGGGTATTTTCTGGTGGTGACCCCCAGGGCATGAAAGAGCAGCGCCCAGATTTGAACTTGCTGGCTGTCACTGGTTGGGCTCTTGCATAAACGATGGAAGGCTTCTGACAATTCTTCCTGGCTAAGTTCAGTGATGGGTTTATGATAGCCATCAATAAAAGTCTTGCCCGTTTCCAATTGCTTGAGCTCAGAGAACATGAGGCTGATGCGTGCAATTTCCGTAGCCGACAATGGACGATTGGTCTTGCCATCGGTCACCCGGGTTTCAGTAAACATACGGCGCAAGTCGGCAGCGCGGGTTTTGGCGACATGACTATAGTCGGGGCGAACTTCCGGATGTGGATTTTTCAGGAAAGCAGCGAGTTCTGTTTGGAAATTACGGCCATCATCGACACGCTTGAGAATGCGAACCAGATCGTCAGCGCCGGGTGAAGGCTGCTTGGGATAGGTTGCTGCAAGCGCCCTTAATTCCTCGACGGATAGGGTACTCAGACGATCCACCAGTTTTGGAGCTTTTTTATCCAGCTCATACTCATAGGCTTCTTTATCACGCAGACCAGGTTGTAAACTGCTCCAGGCAATAATATGGAATAATAAAGAGCGTTCTTCGCTTTGCTCATCCGTAAATTTGCCCATTACCTTATTAAACAGGGCTTCTTCACGGGGAGCCGCTGCCATGGCTTTTAACCATAGGGATGTAGTCTTTTCCCATATCCCTCTGACGGTCTCGTTCTCTACCGTATGATTAAGGAGTTGTCTTAACTTATTAAAGCGGTTTTCCAGCTCAGCCATACTCGAAGCCGTGCTTAGGATCTGCAAAGCAGAGTCGCGGCTGGCTTCATGCTGCTCTGAGGATAACAAGTTGATTATGTCAGCAAGCAGGACGGTGTTACGGGAATACTGATATTCCTTCAAGGCCAGCTGGCATAATACGGCTTGTTGTTGCCGGTTGAAGGTTGTATTTTTCAAAATTCCTTTTAAGGGGATAGTTAAAGCCTGCGGGAAATCCTTCTCGGCATTATCAATGGGTTTTGCCTTCAGCAATTCATCTTTGAGGATCACTTGCAGCATGTCGAGCGGGAAGGCGACTTGTTCGTCTTCAGGTTTTAATACATCAAGTATTTGACTGAAATAACTGGCGCTCCACACCTGATCTTTGCCGGTTTTCTCAAGAACGGCCAGCAGAGGCTCTACTTCATTGAGGTAGGTTCTGTTCAGTTGCAGGCGGGTAAAAAATGCCATTAATGGACGCAGCGCTTCCTGGGCATCTCCTCCTGTAGGAACTACAATATGATTCTTCAGGAAATCCCAGAGCCGGTGTTGGTGGTCAACGAATGTACCAATCTGGCCAGGACGATCTTCTTCAACCAGATTGCGAAACTCGCCTGAGCGCGAATATTTAAATGCAATATCCTGATCGTTAAGTGAAGTGATAAACGCTTTGCGTATTGCAGAGCGGTTTACCGGTTTTTCATTCATGTCCTTTATCGCTTTGAGGAAGGCTTTCCAGTTCTCAGGCTTGTGCAGGGCTTGTGGATTACCTTGTTCAAAATTGACGGAGAGTAAATGCTTCAGTACTACTTCCAGTTCATTTTGCACTGCCAGGCTCAAATCACTGGTTGCATCGATAAATGCCTGTAATTGTTCCTTGCTTAAGGCACCGAATAAAGTAGCGGCTTTATAAGCTTCGTTTTTAAGAAATTGTGGGTATTTCGAGGGAAATTTCACCTGGGTTTCAAATAATCCAAGGAATGGCTCCATCTTGGCCTGGTTATTTCCTTCGACCAAAAGGTTAAGCGCTTCGAGGAAATTGCCATGGGGGTACTTGCGGAGTAACTCGTTTGCCCGGTTACCTTGTAAAAGATCCTGGGTTTTTTCCAGCGTACTCAGCGAAATCGCCAGCTGGTCATGGCCAAATTGAAAAGCAGCCTGATGAAGATGTTGGGCGATATTTGCCACTAGTTGAACGGGAAGTCCCCTGACTGTATCCAAAGCAGCTGCAACCTGTCGGGCATCATAGCGGGTATACAGGAGCCACATGAGCTGATGGCGTGATAAGGGGTTGTCATTGGCTATTGCCTTGCTGAGAAGGGTATAGTCGCCGTATGTAAATTGGGGACGGGTTGCCAGCGTTCTTCGGATATTCAGCGCTGCCTCTGTTGCATCCCATTGATAGAGTGTTTTTAAATCAGGGGCATAGGTGGGTTTGCCTTTGACAAAATCGTAGAGCTCCAGATCTTTGTCAAAATATTTGAAACGCTCCTGCTGAATGGCATAGTGTACACCGCCATGGGTCAAGTCAAGTTTGCCAAGTGATTTCAAAAGGCGCGCTTTTTCATCCTGCGCCGGTAAGCTTCTTAAAGAATCAAGGATACGATCCAACGTGACCAGCATATTGCGCGGTTCAAGATCGGCAAACTCGTCACCGGATAAAGCCAGCCCCATATCAGTGAGTTCTTTTACAAAATAATCAAATGCTTTCCACAGCACATCCACTTGTTCCGCTGGAACATGTTGCAGATGCTTGCTGCAGAAACTTAACCAGGCATCTCGAAGCGGTTTAGCTCTCGCTGGCGAGAGGGTTTCCATCATGCTGTCAATGGCCTGAAAGAATGCAGGGTTAATAAAAGAATTATAATTCTCGCTGCTTCTTAAAACCTCACTGTGGAATTTTTGAAAGAATTCTTTGCCTAATTGCTGTTCAATTTGTCGTAATTTGGAGGTTAAAAGAGCGAGTGTTTCCTCCCCATATTTATAATAAACCTGACCAAGGGCGCATAAATCTGTCTGATTCAAAGTTCCGCTGCGCGCCCATTGTATTGCCCATTCCATTAATTCAGGTTGTTTGGCATACAAAATTGAGCAGGCTGTCGGAACATTGAGGAGTAAATCCTGATCCTTTAGGCTCAGAAAAGTTTTGACGGCCTCAACCCCGCCGTATTGCCATGCCTGAATGAATACAGGCCAGTGTTGCAACACCCGTTGTTCATTTTTAACCAGCCTGCTGACATTAGGGTTTTCGGTCTTAAATTTTTCCCAGTCTTTCTGGTAATTTTTTGCAGGCTGTAATACTTCAAAAAGAACTAATGGCTGAAAGCTCTTCGCGCTGTCCAGTTTAGGGTTGTTGGCCAAATAAAAATCAATATCGAATTGGCGGAAGTCGCCCTCCCAAAATTCGGCAACGGGCTTACTCACTTGTAAATCCAGGGTAAGCGGAGTGTTGATGCCGTTGGAGTAACCCATCTCTGTGTTGTAGCAGAGAATCAACTGACCGTCTTTGGAGCGTTGGGTATAGAAGCCTCGGGGTAAATTGTTTAAATCCAAACCGGATGAGACACGGGTGTGATGACGAAGCAACATTTTTGCTGCTTCCTGGGTCATCGCCGAGATGACCTGACTGGCTTTGACGGAAGGCTCAGCATTGATCCAGGTGTGGAAAAATGATTCAAGCTCACTTTCACCCTCATACTTAAGCGGGGCAAAGCGTTCAGGATCGCAGGCATTTTCAGCCTTATAATTCTTATAATAATGACCAAGTAATTTATCAATATTCTTATAGGTGACCATTTCGGCCGTAATTACTTCCTCTTTCATCACCATGCGCAAGCGCTGTGTTTCTTTCTGCATTTGCCGCTGTTGCTGAACTTCCTGTTGCTGTTGCATTTGCAGTTGCACACCACCGCCGCGCTGCAAGGGCCAGGGGCCTTTTTCAGTGGCCGCGAATTGCAGGTTAATTGAATCAGCAATCGCTTTTGCTGTTTTATTTCCTTCACCGGCCGCTCCCTTGCCTTGGGCAAAATTACTGGAGTCCTTGATTTTCTGGGAAATCTCAGCACCTTGTTTCAGATGTCGGTTATTTAGAATGATGTTATTAATCTGGCGGTATAAAGATCGTAATTCCCGATATTCCTCGGTGGCGGTTTTTTCCATTTCGAGCTCGGGTATAACGACCAGACCAGTCCATTTGCCTTGTTGCGCCTCTTTTGCCATTGCCCGTAAAAATCCAGCGAAGTCTTTTTTATGGCGCAAGCAATCCGTCAGATAAATTTGCTCGAAACTGTCTCTTTCATTGACAAAACCCAAAAGCGACAAATATGACTTATCATGACCTGGCTGATAAGCGGCACTTAGCTCACTGAATGGAAAAGGATGGTTCTGGCTCAAGTGGCCGATGAGTAAATCAAGATACTCTTTTACTTCATGCTGTTGGCAGGCGAGATAAAAGAGAGGGCGGTTTCGGCCATAAATTCCCAATAAATTGTCGCATAGCTCAGGGTTTTTTAAGAAGGCAAGTACTTCTTCAAGCCCTCTGGTGCCCATGTCTTCAACGCATTGCTTGAAGAGTTTATGCTCATTCTTATTTTGGGCCAAATCGGTGTGTTCATTTAAATGGAGCAGCCAGTAACGAGCAGCACGTTGCCAGAAATTATCAACCATTGGCGGCAGATAGCCGCATTCCTTAAGCCAGCGGTTTCGTCCCAAAGCAGGTAATAATGCAGCTTTGAGGCCTGCGAGGGATTGGTTATCACTATTGATATTTAGTTCAGTCAGGTAGGCGTTTTCCTGCACCTGGTTGATGATCAGTTTTGATTCTTCCGCATTCAAGGCAAACTTTGCAGGCAATTTGATGTTGAGAACTGCTTGCTTGGATTGGCTGCGGAAAGTATGGATGACCATGGCGCTTGCCATGTCTTCCTGGGGATAAGCCCCATAATGATGGGGGGTTCTAGTTAATTTATTGAAATGTGCCGCGTTCGTATTGGTAGGCCTACATGCTTTATAATGGGCGTCCCTCAACCCATCCTCATCAATTTTGTCAGGTATTCTAAGCTCGGCTTTGCCATTTTCAACTGTTAACAAGCGTGGATTGCCATATTCAGTCATAGTGCGTGCGAAACCGGGTATATTTGATCGGTAAGCGTGGTGAGTGATTGTATCGAATTGGGATTCGTTTATTTTGCCGCTTCCAAAGGCCTGCATCACATCGTAAAGGCTGTTAGGAGTGATAGGTTGTTTGTTAATTTCGGGTAATACGGACATCGATGCAAATTTAACCGGCACATAGCCCTGCCAGGTAGAGTTACTGCTATAGCCACTGCCATATGACGCATTATTAACTGTTTTAAACTCCTGAGTACAAAAAGCCTGGTATTCACCCGGTGAAAATTTATATTCAATACTGGTACCGTCTCCACGAAACTGGACAAAGACATAACTGCCTAGCAGGTTGTTAAAGTCAGAGGATGTATCAAAATTCCAGGCTTGGCTGATGTTCTGATCAAGCCAGGCAATAGCCGTATACCCTGTGGAAGGAAGATTATTCGCTTGGCGGGCTTGAACCTCCTTGTATTTAATTGGCAAGCGTTGTTCAACTTCTCTTTTTTCCGCTTCAGAAAGAGGGGTTTCACAATAAATCTGTGGGTTGTGTTTATTTCGTAAATCAATGACTCCCCATTTCGCTTCGCCCTTGGGATCGCGATTAAAATTGACGACCAGTGCGTCCCTCAACATAATCTGAGCGGCAATATCTTCAGAATTTTCAGAATTAATATCGTTCAGATTGTAAACGGCAAAATTGGTAGGCGTTGGACTTCTTCCGTAACCTTTTCCAGCGAGTTCTTTCAAATTCTGAACTAATCGAAGCATATCCAGATAAGTGACTGGCTCTGCTGCTTTTAATTGTCCGGTGGCTGTTTTTTCCAAAAATCCAAGCTGTGTAGAGGGCTGGCCATCGAGCGGAGGAACAAAGACCATTCTTTTCAAAAAACAGTTTCTGACAGAGTCATCGTTTACAAGTAAATCTGCTATTTTTGCACTGACTTCTGCTTCCGTAAACAGCTTTGAAGAGTTCAGTTTCGACATAACCTGATCGAAAAATTCGGTATAACTGCCGTTTCGTTTATTTTTAATTTCTTCTTCCAAGACAGCGAGATTAAAGAGTCCATGAAAGCGGCCTTCCAGGGCACCAATGATTTCTTCAAAATTATCGAACTTATATTTTTGATGAAGATTTGGATAATTATCAGTATACATTGAATATTTCCTGATTTAGGGATTAAGTTATTGTAAGTGTAGTTTGCTTTTCTTAAAGAATTATTAAGGGGCATTAAGATCAGAAAAAAAACATTGAAAATTTTATGTAAATTCTGATTGAAGCAAAATACCGTGCTTGGAAATACAGGTTTTTTTATAAGTGGAGAGACTAACGATAGCCTGGTATTCCACTTCTATGAAGCCAGGCTATACAAATAGGTATGGGTTTATTCTGATTGCAAATAATCTTTCAATGTATCTTCTGTTTCCTTGATGTTAAGCAGCAGTTTTTGAAATAAATTGTGATAGCTTTGAGCCTGGGAATGTCGAACGGCTTCTTCAATAGAGGTACATATTGATTTTAATCGAAGAGCACCGCAGTAGCTGGCACTGCTTTTTAACTTGTGTGCCGTTGATGCTATTTTATTCCAGTCGGCTAACTTAAAAAAAGTTTCCAGGTTCGCTTTTTCTGCGGGCAGAGAATCAATCAGAATATTAAATAATTCCTGCAGCAGATTTTTCTGCCCGTTCACCTGCTTCAGGGCTGCATCAAAATCAATAACGGGGTTAACAGACGATTCATTTTTATCATCTGAATGCTGGCTTTCCGAGGGAATAAACTCTTTTAATATTTCCTCCGCTTTTTCCTTGGCAAGCGGCTTGGTTAATACTGCATTCATGCCGGCAGAAATACAGCGTTGCCGGTTAAATTCATCGCCATGAGCGGTCAAGGCAATAATGGGAATATGATGTTCCTTGTTGATTTCCCACAAACGAATTCGCTTAGTCAGTTCATAACCGTCCATGTCTGGTAAACCAATATCCATAAAGATGAGTTTATACGGTTTGCCCCGGAACACTTTTTCCATAGCCATGTGTGCATTTTCAGCAATATCCACCTCACAATCCAGCTTGCTGAGCAGCACTTTTGCAACGGTAGCGGCAATTGTATTATCCTCAACGACCAACACCCGATGATTACCCGTACCAGTCTCATTGATAGTTGCCTGGGATAAATCCACTTTTTGCACCTCCGGGGGGGAGGGTAAAGGAACGGATATTTCTGCGCCGAAATCATCATCCGTTAAGGCGCGTTTGAATGGAATAAGACAGGTAAAACAGCTGCCTTTACCCACTTCACTTTCAAGGTAGATCTCCGAGTCAAGTTCTTTAACCAATTGGTTAACAATTGCCAAGCCTAAGCCCGCTCCTTTATAGAGACCGATATAAGAGGGGTTTAAACGTTTGAATTCAACAAAAATATCCTGCTGCTTCTCCAGAGGAATACCGATTCCGGTATCCTTAACCGTTAATTTGATTACCTGAGTGCGTTCATCCTGCTTGGCCGCCTGTACCTGGACAACAATTGATCCAGAGTTGGTAAAGGTTATTGCATTGCTTACCAGCTCCAACGCGATCCGATAAACCCTCATGGAATCCCCTATCAAGAAAGGCGGTAAGGATTCATCATAAATCAGTTGCAGGTTAATGCTTTTCTGAAGGGCTGCAGATTGCTGCAGTTTAATGACTTCAGCCAGTTTGTCTTTCAAATTAAATTTTCGATATTTTATAGGGGTATTACCGGATGTCCATTTCACAATATCCAGTATTTCATTCAGCAGGGATAACAATGCCTCGCTCGATTCCATCAGATAATCAATATAGCGTTTGATTTTTGGATCCTGCACCTCATCTTTGATAATTGAAGCAAAACCGGTAATGCCCGAAAGGGGGGTGCGTAAATCATGGCTCATATTTTCCAGGAATTCGGTTTTGGCAATATTGGCTACTTCTGCTTGCTCTTTCGCCTCAGCCAGTGCTGACTCCATTTTTTTACGCTCGGTAATATCATAAAAAATACCAAGAATGCCCATAATCTGGCCGTTTGAAGCATACAGGGGAGTTTTGTTGGTAAGCAGGTGGAGCCGGGTATTATCGGGAAGCGTTAATGTCTCTTCAATATTCAGTTTGGGCTTGCCTGTAAGAATTACCTCCTGGTCATCTTTTTGGTAAAGTGCCGCCTGGATGGGACCCCAGGGTAACTGGAAGTCAGTTTTACCAATAATATCTTCCGGGGAATGTAAACCCGCGAGCTGGGCAAAACGGCGATTGCAACCCAGGAATGTCTCCTCCGTATTTTTCCAGAAGATAGCAGCAGGCAGTTCATTTAATAATTGAGTCAGGAATTCTTTTTCTTTCCAGTAAGTATCTTCAGCTATTTTTTTTTCCATAAATGATTAATGCCTCCAGGTAGATACTATATTGTCATTTGTTATAGAAGACTCCGAACGGCTTATCTCCTCCGAATTTTTAGTCATTGATTTTTCTGAATAGTCTTTTTTGGGCAAAAATTTCATTTTCGACTGCTGGCTTTTCAGCTTTGCAATGGTTTGAGTGACAATGGTTTCAACATTGCCTCCCGCTAATTCCGAAAGGGGCTTTCGTTCAAGCTTGGAACGTAGTTTAATTTGCTCAGGCATATTGAAGATAAATAATTCTTTTTCTGCCCGCTCTTTCAATGTAGCGATACAGTTTGTGATTACGTTCTCCGCTTGCATCTGCTGTTCAAGCAGATTAGTAACCAGTTCGCCGTTATCCAGAAAATAAAATAACTTCATACAGGGGTTCGATATTAAACCAATCATTTCCGAAACTACTGCATGGTCATCCCGGCAATTAAAGGCGTGATGGGGGTTGTTTAATTCTTCTCGGGTTAATTTACCGAGGGTCTGAATAATGCCGAATAGCAAGCCATCAAACTCTGCTTTGGACAGTGCTGGGATGTATTTTGCCATCCCTTCTAACATTTTTTTTGAAATATCATTTATTTCTTCTTGTGTAGCACCGCCATCGATTAAACGTTGGGCACGTTCGCTGATATTTAGCCCATCGGACATTTCCATATTGGTTTCTTTGGCATAAGTGCCCATCGCGTAACCATTGCCCATATTGGAAATCATACAGTGCTGGCCCATGCAAAAAAACATGGAGTTCGCGTTCACCAGTTCTTCGGGCAGCTTCAGTTTAATCAAAGCTTTAAGGCGGTTAGTGCGCTCAGCTTTTTTCATTTCTATACCCAGCATTTCATTGAAATATTTGATTTGCTGCCAGGTTGAATTAACTATAAAGTCGCTATGTATCGTGCCTTCTTGCCCGTCCTTGGTTCGTGTTTTAATAATAAAACGGGCATTATTTCCATCAAACGCCTCATTTTTTTCAAGAGAAGTGACTTCGGTATCTTCTATTAATTGGATATTGGGGTACTTCTTTAGCTCATTCTCACGAAAACTTTTGATAAATTCCTGCCAGTTGAACAGGCATTCGTTCGTTTCAACGACGCAATCCACAATGTCCTTATTGATTAGCCCCTCGTATTCTTCCGGTTTTAAAATCCTGTAGAATTGATCAGGCTCACCAAACACTTTATTGGCGGGATCTTCGGCTACCAGGCGCGCGTACTCTTTTTGTATTTCAGCATAGTTTGCAAGAATGTCTTCTCGGGGGACAGTCGAATCCCTGGTAATGATATAACGTCCATGGCAAAAGGGGGAGTAAATCTCTTCTCCCGCTTCATTGTATCTTCGGCCAATGATGAAATTGGGAAAAGCTCTTTGAACCTTGATGCTGGCACGAAGATAGGCGAGTGAGGTTTCTTTATCGGCGTAATGGAATCCATGTCCTTCCCGGCCTGGATTTCTGCCGCTTGAGCCTTCGCCCATCTTTCCCTTATCTATGAGAAGAATGGTCTCATGAGGATATTTTTTCGCGAGATTAATGGCAGCACCGATACCTGCTGCTCCCGCACCCATTATAGTGATAGGCATTTCCGTTAGTTCCTGAGGTTAAACATTGCTTAATAGTACTCACTGTATTTGTTCTTCCATGCTGTAGTAAGTAATTTCTTTATAATTATAGTCTTCAAATTTCCAGGCAAGCGTTAATACAATTAATCGTCCAGGTACGTTGGCAAGATCCGGCTTCTCAACCTTTAGATTATTCTTCCCCTTCTAAGGCCTGTTGCCGGCATTTGTTTTTCCATTCAAGGTCAACTGTGCCTTCTTCAAGAGGCTCAAGCTGTGAATTAACTGCAACGCGATTATCAAAAACAAAGCAGCTGCCTTCCCATAAAGAATCTTCTTTAATTGTTTCCAGGTAATTCAATATCCCGCCTTCCAGATGATAAACCTGTCCAAAGCCCAGCTTTTTCAGGTAGGCAGTGGATTTTTCGCAGCGAATTCCACCCGTGCAGAACATAGCGATTTTTTTGTCTTTTTGCTGCATTAAATTGTTCTGAACATAGTCAGGAAAATCCCTGAAGTTCAGTGTTTTGGGATTAATTGCCCCTTTAAAAGTGCCAAGGCTCACTTCATAATCGTTACGGGTATCGATTGTCAGAACCTCGGGATCCTGAATGAGCTCATTCCATTCCTCTGGTGTGACGTATGTTCCAGCCTGCGTGGCTGCATCAATACCATCGACACCAAAGGAAACAATTTCCTTGCGCAATTTGACTTTGGACTTATCAAAAGGATTGCTGTCGTCATAGCTTTTTTTAAAGTGCAGGTTGGCAAATTCCGGATAGCTTTTTAGATAGGCGATGAAGGTTTCTACATTATCTTCCAGACCGGCGATCGTGCCATTAATACCTTCGCTTGCCAGTATGGCAGTTCCTTTTATCCCCAAGGCCACCATTTTATTCAATAGGGGTTCTTTTAAGGTTTCATAAGCGGGTAAGGAAACAAATTTGTAAAAAGCAGCAACTAAATATGACTTCATAAAACGCTAACCTAACTGCAATGACTAATAGCCAAATTGAGAATTGTATCAAATTTATTCTTTGATGTGTCAACTGAAGGGTAATAATTATAAAAAACTGAAGCCTGAACTGTAAAGCCCGGCATGTAAAATTATCCTGAGTTACTGTTCTAGTCTGGCTGGAAATCCTGAGGATATGGCGTTATCATTTTGAAAGTTAAGTACAAAAGGAATCGATATGCCTTATGCGTTGTGGATAATATTATTCACGTTAAGCCCCTTAAGCTGGGCTCTGGAAGATTTCGACCGACAGCAGATAGAAGAAAGAATCAAACCGGTGGGCAGCGTGGATATTGAGGAAGAGGCCGGCACTGCTTCAACTCAAAAGGCTGCACCAGCGGAAGAAAAAAAGCTGGCAAAATTGCCAGGGCAGGAAACCTTTGAACAATATTGCGCGGTTTGCCATCAGGCCGGTGTGGCCGGAGCACCCAAGTTCCATGACGCAGCCGACTGGAAACCCCGACAGAGCAAGGGCGTGGATGGGTTAGTCGCCTCTGCTATTAAAGGGCTTAATGCAATGCCGCCCAAGGGCACTTGTCAGTCCTGTAGCGAACAGGATATTAAGGATGCCGTTCAATACATGTTGCCGCCATCATGAGCAAAGGCCTTCGTAAATTGCTGCAGTATTTGATATTGGCAGCCAGCCTGGCAGTTTTTGCTGCGTCCCTGTATTTTCAATATGTGAAAGGAATGGAGCCCTGTCCTCTTTGCATTATGCAGCGAATATGCGTGCTCGTTATTGTTTGTCTGGGAATTGCCCTGCTTTTTGTAAGAACTGGCCAGCGTGTAAACACACTGCAAGTATTGCAAGCGATGTTTGGCGGAGCTGGCCTCTTTTTTGCAGGCCGCCAGTTATGGCTGCAATCTTTGCCCGCAGATCAGGTGCCAGCTTGCTTGCCGGGTCTGGATGTGATGGTGAAATATTTTCCACTGAAAGATGTAATGCATGCGATGTTCTGGGGTTCTGGCGACTGTGCTGAGGTAAACTGGCAATGGCTTGGCTTATCCATGCCGGCCTGGTCGGCCTTATATTTTTTATTTATTATTATAGGAACGGCGATTATTTACTATCAGGGTGAGCAATCAATAAAAAATTAGGCTTGCCTAATTTCCCAACGGTTGGCGTATAATACCGGCAAATAACAGGTCGAATCGATTACAGGTAAATGCATTTCCATGTCAACTTTTCAGTGTGAAGTTCTTGCCGAATATCCCCATAACAAGGCGCGGATCATTCGTGTTAATACTCCCCATGGCAGTTTTACAAGCCCGGTATTCATGCCCGTTGGAACCCGGGCGGGTGTGAATAATATGACGCCCTGGGAATTGCAGGAAGCAGGAAGTCAAATCATATTAGGCGGCAATACCTATCATATGCTCTGCGCGCCGGGAATGGAGGTAATCGAGCAAGCTGGAGGCATGCATCCCTTTATGGGATGGCAGGGGCCTATGCTGACTGATAGCGGCGGGTTTCAGGTCTTTAGCCTTTCCAAAAACAGGGAAATCTGCCGTATTGACGAAGAGGGGGCGCATTTTCAATTACCGGGCGGCTCGCGTCTGATACATATGACGCCAGAGATGTCACTCGAAACGCAAAAAATCATTGGTGCCGATATTATCATGGCCTTTGATCAATGCACGCCTGACGCATCTTCCTATGAGGAAGTAGTGCATATTATGGAAAGAACGCACCGTTGGCTGCAGCAGTCCATGGATTATCACCAGCAATATCCCTGTTCACGTTATGGCGCGAAGCAGGCTCTTTTTGGCATTGTCCAGGGAGGCATTTTCGAGGAGTTGCGTTGTGAGAGCGCCAAATTTGTAGCCAGTATGGATTTGGATGGTGTGGCGATTGGCGGTGAGACTGTCGGTTTTGATATGAAAAAAACCGTGGAGATTATTCAGTGGGTGAGGCAATATCTGCCGGAGAATAAGCCCCGATATACCATGGGGGTTGGTATGTCCCCCCAGGACTTGCTCGATGTAGTAGCGGAAGGCATCGATATGTTCGATTGTGTCGCACCGACTCGCAATGCAAGGCACGGTGCTTTGTATTCTGGTCAAATCGTAAAAGAGGGGCATTGGCTGCGATTTGCAAGCGATTATGAAAACCATCGGCTGCAAATCAAGAAGTCCTGTTTTGCCAATGATCTTGCCCCGGTGATGGAGAGTTGTCTTTGCTATACCTGCAAAACGCATTCGCGCGCCTACTTGCACCATTTGTTTAAGCAAAAATCCAATGTATTCACAGCACTTGCCAGCATACACAATATTCATGTTATGCATGAAGTCTGCACGCAGATGAGAAACCTGATTTTTCAAGCCACTAATCATTAATTCAAGAGGAGATTCCATGATTACGATTAACACATCCAAGGGCGATATCCGTATACAGCTGCACGAAGACACAAGCCCTGAGACTGTCGAAAATTTTAAAAATTATGTAAACAGCGGTTTTTACAATGACACTATTTTTCATCGCGTCATTCCCGGCTTTATGATTCAGGGGGGTGGATTAACCGCTGATATGCAGCAGAAAAAGACCAATAGCCCAGTGAAAAACGAAGCCAAAACTGCAAAACTTAATAAGCGCGGCACCATAGCGATGGCGAGAACAATGGATCCCCATTCCGCTACTGCCCAGTTTTTTATCAATGTAGTGGATAATGGCTTCCTTGATTTCAAAGCGGAGAATGCTCAGGGCTATGGTTATTGCGTATTTGGGGAAGTGGTCGAAGGCATGGATGTGGTTGACGAAATTGCCAAAGTAAAAACAGGCAATAAAATGGGCCATGCTGATGTGCCTGTGGAAGAAGTAACCATCTTCGGTATGAAGGAAGAAGAGTAGATTATGGGCTGGGCTTTACAGCCCAGCCTACGATGTAGGTTGCATTTCAACCGTTTTTCATTACAAATTTCGGCATTTCAATATGATAAAAAATAGCCAGTAAACGAGAGGTGAAGATACTGATAAATGTGATTAATATGTTGATGTTCGTTGGCACTTTAAAATGATCCAGCACAATAAAAAGCAAACCGCCGGCTAAAGCAATCATGGCATAAAGTTCTTTCCTTAAAACAAGAGGGATATCATTGCAAAGAATATCCCGCAACATGCCGCCGCAAATCCCGGTTAACATGCCACTAATTACTGCCACTAAAGGGGAAAGCCCGCTGGCGAGAATTTTTTGCGTGCCGATAATTACAAAAGTCGAGAGGCCCAAGGCATCGAGAATTAAGAAAATTTTCATGATCCTGAGTAAATAATCGGCGAGCAGAATCGTGATAAAGGCACAGGCAGACGTAAATAACAGGTATTCCGGGTGAGTGACCCAGGTGAGAGGATAGGTGTCAAACAGCACATCCCTTACTGTTCCTCCTCCTAAGGCTGTGATGCAGGCAATGACAATTACGCCAAAAAAATCCATTTTTTTCCGGCCCGCCGATAAGGCGCCGGTAATTGCTTCGATGCCGATACCGATAATGAATAAACCATCAAGCAACATATTTTTCTTAATGCTTAAAAAACAGGCATGATAGCATCATTTGAGGAGTGGAAGAAATTCATCTACCATATAAGAAAATAAATTTTTTATTTCAAATACTCGACAAAGCGACTAATTCTTATGTACTCTGGAGTAAGTATGGTTAACGAAGAACAGAAGGAACCGGAATTGTTTTTAAATTTAATGGACAATGATGCACAGCTTAATATTGTTAATCTTGATAATAAATTAGAAGCAATGGCTACAGAAGTTCAGCAAAAACTCGCGGTCATTACTGAAAATGAAGCAATAGCAACCCCCTTGCACACACTTTTGCAGGAAATTGAAAAAGCACGTCAAAGCATCAGAGGGCTGGTTTCGATGGTATTGGAAGATGGCATGACCAAAGAAAGCTTTCAGCAGGAAAATAAAGAGCAATTAGAGCAATTCAACGATGTTATTCTGCAGGCGATGCAAAATATTGATGCAGTAAAACAACGTTTTGATGATATGCAAAATCCTGAATGATTATTGTAATTAAGGTTGGGACGCAAAGTATTCTGACGGTTGACGGCACCCTCAACGAACCTGTCATGCGGCATCTGGTAGAGCAAATTGCCCATTTACAGGCACAGGGGAATCAGCTTGTCCTGGTCAGCTCCGGAGCTGTGGGTGCTGGGCGAAAAATAAGCAAGGATTATCTGGCGCGTCAATATGGGCATTCGATTGCCGAGAAACAAGTGTTGGCCTCCATTGGCCAGCCTGAACTGATGAAAACCTATTCGTCTCTTTTCAAAACGCATACGCTTTTAACCGCACAGTTGCTGTTAACCCGGCAGGACTTTCATACCCGACAGCATTATTTAAACATTGCCCGCCTAATCAGGGAAATTTTAAACCAGCGAAATATTATCCCGATAATTAATGAAAATGACAGCGTAGCGATTGAAGAATTAATGTTCACTGATAATGATGAGCTCGCCGGCCTAATTGCTGCCCAAATTAATGCCGATAAGTTAATTGTCCTGAGTAATATTGCCGGAGTTTTTAGCCATCATCCCGATAATCCAGAAGCGCGGTTAATCCCTGTGATTAAAGAGGACAGCGATTGGCCGGCTGTTTCCAGCCTCAAAAGCAATATGGGAAGAGGCGGGATGCTCAGTAAGCTGTCAACTGCCCGTAAAATGTCCCAATTAGGGATTACAAGCTATATTGCGAGTCTGGATCAGCAGAATATTATTTTACGGATTTTGGCTGGAGAAGCCTTGGGCACCACAATTCTGCCGCGAAAGAATACCTCCAATATCAAAAAATGGATGGCTTATAATGCTGACAAACCCAATGGGGTTGTACTCATCAATAAAGGATTATTTGATATTATCAAAGATGGAAACCGAGTGATCAGTCTCTTGCCAGTCGGAATTGAAGATTGTCTTGGCGAATTTAAGAAGGGCGATTTAGTAGAAATTTTATTCGATAATATAAAAATAGGAATAGGGATTGCCCGTTATGACGCCAGGAAATTGCAAGAGTTTTTGGGTAAAAAGAATAAACCCGAGTTTATTCATTATGATCACTTACATATTTATTAGGAAATTGAATGATTAAGGATATCATTTCTGAACTAAAGAAAGTTCGACATGCCAGTCGGGAACTGAGCACGTTAAGTGAGGATAATACCAGTCAAATCCTGCGTGCCCTGGCCGGCAATCTGCGCGCTTCAATTCCTGAAATCTTATCGGAAAATAAAAAAGATCTTCGTCAAATGCCTGAGGCAGACCCACGTTTTGACCGCTTGCTATTGACTGAAGCAAGGATTCATTCACTGGCTGACGATGTAGTGTCGGTTGCTGATTTTCCAAGCCCTTTACATCAAATCCTCGAAGAAAAGCAACGTCCTAATGGATTAAAAATTCAAAAAGTATCTGTGCCGCTTGGTGTGGTTGCAGTCATTTATGAAGCAAGGCCCAATGTTACAATCGATGTGTTTTCCCTATGTTTTAAAACCGGCAATGCCTGTGTACTGAAAGGGGGGAAAGAAGCTGAGCACAGCAATCGTATATTGGTGTCAGTTATTCATAGGACCCTGAAAGACTATGCCCTGAACCCGGATATGGTTTACTTGTTTCCCAATGCGCGAGAGATATTACCCGCCTTATTGAGTGCCAGCGGCTACATTGATGTTTGTATTCCTCGCGGTAGTCAGAACCTGATTGATTTTGTCAGGGAACATGCGCGTATTCCGGTAATTGAAACCGGCGCAGGGATTGTTCATACCTATTTTGATAAAAGCGGTTCTCTGGAAAAAGGAGTGCCAGTTATTTTTAATGCCAAAACCCGACGGGTTAGTGTTTGTAATGCCCTGGATACCCTGGTTATTCACGCCGACCGCCTTGCGGATCTTCCGTTGCTTGTCGCGCCCATGATTGAAAAGCATGTGGAAATTTTTGCGGATGAGCCCAGTTTTGCCATCTTGAAAGCGTTTTATCCGGACTCTCTCCTTCGATCCGCCTCAGAAGAAAATTTCGGACAGGAGTTTTTAGATTACAAAATGTCTGTAAAAACGGTTAAATCAGTGAATGAGGCAGTAGAGCACATCAGCCAGTATAGCTCAGGCCATAGCGAAGCGATTATTGCCGAGGATCCAGATAGCATCCATTATTTTTTACAGACTGTTGACGCCGCTGCCTTGTATGTCAATGCATCCACAGCATTTACTGATGGGGGACAATTTGGTCTGGGCGCAGAAATTGGAATCAGTACTCAGAAATTACACGCCCGCGGCCCAATGGGCTTGCAGGCTTTAACCAGTTATAAATGGCTGCTGTGGGGAAGCGGGCAAACCAGGAATTTGTAGAGCCGCTCCAGCTTGGGTCCCGCGGTCGATGCCGCGGGAATTCGGTGGGTCGATGCCGCGGGGGGTCGGTGGGTCGATGCCGCGGGAGGTCGGTGGGTCGATGCCGCGGGGGTTCGGTGGGTCGATGCCGCGGGGGTTCGGTGGGTCGATGCCGCGGGGGTTCGGTGGGTCGATGCCGCGGGGGTTCGGTGGGTCGATGCCGCGGGGAGTTCGGTGGGTCGATGCCGCGGGAGTTCGGGTGATCATCTACGCAGCGATAGGCCGAATCCCCGCGGCGTCGACCGCGGGGCCCATGAAGGGATTCAGATTTTAAAAATCATGCTGCGCTTCCTGGTCAATAATCGCCAGGGCCTTAACAGTCTCGAGTCCCAGTGTCATCGCCGAATCAATACTTTGTTTTATACGCTGTTTATCCTCTGAAAAGGAAGTTTTATCCCCTACGATAGCCAGTATACACCCGCAGAAAATAGGAACCGGATTCACTTCGGTTTTCTCCAGTTTTGCGCTCATTAAGGAACTTAAGGTAAACAATTGCGCACATTCCATTTCCGTTGCGAGAATCCCGGCCAAATGCATGGTTTTCATGTACTGATCATTTTCTTCCATAAATGAATAGTGATATTCGCGGGCATAAAGGGAGCTTTTGGAATGGACTATCCCAAAGTGAATAGGGGATTGATGCGTTAAAAGTCTGGCAGCGCGATGGGCGGCAATCAGGCATTCAAGTGAGGCAATGGCTGGATATTCCCTGTAGATGTAATCCCATGAAGCTTTATCGTCGCGGACAGCGGCTGTGGCCACTACGATATCGCCGACATGGATAGTATCTGGCTGCAGTGAACCGGCCGTGCCGATACGCAGTAAGCGGCGGGCGCCAAGCATAATCAGTTCATTGATGATAATATCAGCGCTAGGCCCCCCCATGCCGGTGGAGATGGCCGCAACATCTATGCGCTGTCCGTGACTTTTGAGTTTACCCATGTAAAAATTATGCTGCCTTGGATGTTTTCTGACAATCACTTCTTCAAATTGCTGGCTAAGCTCCCGGGCACGCTCATCAGAGCCTGTCAGGAAAATGTAGCGCCCAATTCCATTATTACCTGAAAAATCGTCATTCGTGGCATTTATATGTTGTGTTTCAATGAGCGGCATATCCTTTTCCTATAACGCTGATCCTCTAATTTAATTTCATCCTAGCCTTAGCCGGCTTAACTGGCAAGCAAAGTACAATGCTTTTCGCTTTTTATTCAAATAGGCTATAACTTAGTTAAAGATTCCTGGAGAGCAGAAATGCGCCTGTTAAAACCTTCGGCTGGACAAGCCAAGTCAGGGTTAAGAGCGTTTAGGGAAATTATGCTGGCGGATCCCGAGACGAAAGAGCTTACCGAACTGCAAATCCGAACACTCGAAGCGGCACAAAAATTCATCACTAATACCCACTATTTCCTCGATGAAATCAGTGAGCCGATTGAACCTGATGAATTGGCGAAAGACATTAGCGAGCCCGCTTTACGGCAACAACTGGTAGAAGGCATGGTGGTTATATCCACCGTGAATGGTACGCCCAAACCTGAGCAGATAAAAATATTAAGACGGTTCGCAGATGCATTAAAGGTTGATCACAGCCTGGTGGATGCCTTGCAAAAGCTGGCAGGAGAGCATCGCCTTCTCTATGCCCTGGATGTAGTACGCCATATGTATATTGGCGAAGCTATTTCCAAGGCCTGGCGTAAGGAAAAATTTAAAGGCATTTATAAAATAGTGGGGGCGATGAGAGGGTTTTATCAGGATCCAGGATTGGCAAAACAATATCATGATTTAGAAAACTTGCCCGATGGAACGTTGGGAAAGGAATTCTGGCGATTTTATACGGATCACCAATTTATATTTCCAGGTGAAAAATACGGCAGCCCGGTGATGATGACCTATCATGATATGGCGCATGTCCTGGGCGGTTATGATACGACACCGGTTGGGGAATTGAAGGTCGCTTCATTTACTGCTGGATTTCGTAATGTAGGCAGACCCTGGATTCTATTGTTTATTATTAGCCAATTTCATTTGGGGGTAAAAACAGTTCCCATCGATGTACCTGGTATGACTGGCGAATTTAACCCGGAAGAGCAATTCCTGGCTCTGCAAAGAGGCAGTTTAATGAATGTTGATTTATTTGATAACTGGGACTATTGGCCGGTTATGGACCAGCCGATTGAGCAGGTTCGTCAATCCTTTAATATCTTGCCCGATGAAAAAGTACTGGAAGTTGTACAAAAATAAAACTAATCCGTCCTTCTGAGCTGGAAAGCATGCATTCATTTGTTTGACAGCTCCTTAGCTGCTATTATCTCATACCTTCATTTGGCCATTCAGCTAAAGCATGTGCCATTCTCGCGAAGGCGGTTTTAAATCAAGACAGTATTTATGAAAATAGCATTCCAAATTTTATTAGTTTTAATGGTTTCAATTTCCTCTGCTCATACCCAGACCCGACAAATAGCGATTACCATAGACGATTTGCCTTTTGTGGGAGAGTACAAGAATTTCCACCTGGATCGTATTATTAATCTCGTTAAGGAAAATAATATTCCGGTAACCGGTTTTGTAATCGCAGGCAATGTACGACAGGATAACTGGCCAATGTTAAACAAGTTTCGCGATGCAGGGTTTGGTGTGGGCAACCACACGATGTCTCACATCAATCTGAATAAAGTGGATACCGAAACTTATATCCAGGAAATTGAGGAAGCCGATAAGATTTTATCGCCAGTGCTGACGGAGCCTAAATATTTCCGTTATCCCTATCTCGCGATGGGGAAAAAAGGAAAAAAGGAAAAGGTGCTGAAATTCCTTGAATCCAGGCATTATAAAATCGCACCGATCACTATCGACAGTAAGGATTTTATATTTAACCAGCGCCTTTTATCAGTACCTCAGGAAGACAGAAGGGCTTACCTTGAAGAGGTTAAATATGATTACCTGGAATTTATCTGGAAACAAACCTTAATCGCTGAAGAGAATAACCGTTATAATCACAAACAGGATCAGGCTCAGATATTGTTAATTCACGCCAATATTCTGAATGCCTATGTTTTGCCTGATATTGTTAACCTTTATCGGGAACATGGGTATACTTTTCTAACCCTTGAAGAGGCCTTGCAAACCTTTAATTTTTCTCAGCCGCAGCAGAAAGTAGTCAAAAGAGATAAAACGACTATTGAAAAGCTGATTGATGACTATTTTGAATGGGATTAAGGCATTAATTACACAGAAAGCTTGCCTGCTCATTGTTAAGCGAGTATCAATATAAATTTAAATGGAACTAATTTTATGAAAAAAAGGATTTTTGCCTCGGTGCTTTCGTGCTTCGCCTCGTTTTCTCTAAATGCTGCCAATAGTGAACCCCTGCATTTTGCCCATCAAAAGCTGCAATCGACAGTCGATAGTTATCTGGCATCCAGAGGGAAAATTGAACACTTGACAGGCATTGCTGTTGCCGTTTTCCTACCCGAAAAAGTTGCGTCTTTAAACGGCGACATTCAGAACTTTTATGCTGGTAATCAGGGATTGGCACCTTATGATAAGCCGGTCACCTCGAAGACGCTGTTTGAAATTGGGAGCATAACCAAATCCTTTATCGCTGCAATTTTACTGCAGATGGAAGGCGAGGGAAAATTATCCATTGAAGATCCTATCGGCAAATGGCTGCCGCAATACCCCCAGTGGAAAGCGGTGAAGATTAAAGATCTTTTAAGTATGACCAGCGGTATCCCCAGTTATAGTACCAATGACAGCTTCGACAAAATTCTTGAGAATGATTTGACCCGGCAATGGTCAGACACTCAATTATTACAGTACGCCCAGCCCGATAAAAGCATACCTCCCCGCGCAGAAACGCATTTTGATTATTCAAACAGCAATTATATTCTTGCCGGAATGATTATAGAAAAAGTAAGTGGTGAAAAGTTGGCTTTGCAGTTACAGAAACGATTGTTAACCCCTTTGCTATTGATGAACAGTTATTATCCTGCCGGTGAGAATGGCCAGGCGCTGCTGGAAAAGCTATTACCACAAATGGCACGCGGTTATACATTTGATGATAAAACGCAGAAATTAACCGATATTACTAAAAACAATCTGTCCTGGGCAGGCGCGGCAGGTGCAATTGTCTCGGATATAAACGATGTCGTCCATTGGGTGCAGGCGCTGTATAATGGGAAAATATTTAAAGACAATTACCGTCAGAAGGCTTTAACGGAACTTAAAACAGTCGTTTCCATTCCTGGCGGCAAGGAAATTGCCAATATTGATGCCGATCAAAAGGCTGGATTTGGTCTGGGGGTAGCTTATCTTTATGATCCACAGCAGGAAAATCGTTTCTGGGCTTATGAAGGCAGCACCCTGGGATATCGCGTCATGTATATTTGGAGTGAGTGCAGCAATGTGACGGTTGCTGTTGCTTTGAACAGCAAGGCTGGTGAAGGAGATTCCGCATCTCCCCAGGGAGATGGGATCAAAGATTTATGTCTCGCGCTTTATAAAGACATTACAGAAATTCATCCAGAATATAACTGTAAGAATTTATAATAAGTAAAAAAATAAATAACAGTGTAACCTACTACTTACCGCATAACAGTGTAATCCACTACTTACCGCGACATGTTCGCGGTATCTATGCTGGACACTGCGAACAATCAGGCATGAAATGCGAAACCCTTACTTTAATCTGATTAAAACGGTTTGGTCCTATGGCAAATCCTGGCGTCCTGCCATTGTCAGTTATTATATTGCCTATATCATTGCCCAGGCTTTCATTAGCCTGAGCCCTTATACCTTTGGAAAAACGATTGATGTTTTGCAGCATTTTTCACCCGGCCGCTTACATGAAGTGGTGTACTGGCTGGTGGCAGGAGTTCTCTTATTGCCTCTGTTCTGGCTGTTTCATGGGCCGGCGCGGGTAGTTGAAAGACGGGTGGCCCTGAAAATTCAGCAATCATTTCAACTACAGATCTATCGCAAATTGACCGAGTTGCCCCTAAAATGGCATCAAGACCATCATTCCGGCAATATTATCACCCGTTTAAACCGTGCTTCTACAGCACTGAGGCGTTTTGCAGAAGAGCAATTTATTTACGTAGAAACCATCATCAAATTTATAGTATCAATCGTCTTCCTGTTGTGGATTGCTTTTCCCGTAGGCCTTGCAAGTTTGCTGGCCTGTCTGATTGCAGCATTTATGGTGATGTTGTTTGATCGCAAACTTATCCCGCTTTATGAGTCAGAAAATGAAACAGAAAATCATGTTGGGGCAGGTCTTTTTGACTATATCAGTAATATCACTACCATTTTAACCTTGCGCTTGGCGCAATTTACCGAGAACAATCTCTACCAGCGACTTATGGCCATTTGGCCTTTTTTCAAGAAGGAATCGGTACTGAATGAAGTAAAATGGTTTATTATGGGCATGTTGCTGACCGTAGTACAGTCACTCATTCTAATTGCCTATATTGTTTATCATTTACAAACCACAAATGGGATTTTAATCGGCACGGTAGTGATGATTTTTCGTTATCAGTGGGAGCTTGCTGAGGTATTTTATAATCTGAGCATGCATTATAGTGAATTGGTACGCATGAATACTGATGTCAAAAGCATCAAGCCTATCGAGCAGGATCTGGAAACCCTGGCTCATCCAGTACCTGGTGAGGCTGTGGCTCAGCAATGGCATAGCCTGTCCATTAGCAATCTAACATTTACCCATGAGCCAGATACTCATAGAGGAGACCGTGTTTCGCCTATTCATTTGAATATAAAACGGGGTGAAAAAATTGCATTAATTGGTTTAAGCGGGGCAGGAAAAAGCACCTTGCTTCATTTATTGTCAGGTTTGTATCAGCCGCAGACAGCAGCGCTTTGCATCGATGGCGTGTGTTTCAATTCCTTGGAGCCCTTGCATGCGATTACCACCCTGATCCCTCAGGAGCCAGAGATTTTCGAGAGTACCATTGCCTTTAATATCACCATGGATATCGAGACCAGCACGGAGGTGATGGAGAAGGCTATCGATCTGGCCTGTTTCAAACCAGTACTCGAAAAACTGCCAAAAGGATTATTAACCGATATTCGAGAGAAAGGGCTTAATTTGTCGGTGGGGCAAAAGCAAAGGCTTGCTTTGGCAAGAGGCCTGTTTGCTGCGCGATTCAGTTCGCTTATTTTAATGGATGAACCAACCTCCAGTGTTGATCTGCCGACAGAAAAGAAAATTCTTTCCGGTATTATTGAATCCTATGCCGAATCCACCATTCTGGTTACTCTACATCGTCTGCATCTCCTCCCCCAATTTGATCGGGTTATTTTGCTTGAGCAGGGACAGATTGTAGCGGATGGGCCAACCAGCGAATTATTAAACAGAAATGGACCAGTACAGCTGCTTTGGCAAAAATACCAGTCCAGATAAGCCGACTAAGCGAGCATGGCGAAGGATTCCAGGAGGGAGCCTAGTCAGTCGTCAATCGATTTCCTGAGTTGCCCGCAAAAGATAGGGTAACTCTATTCAATATTTAGTCTATACTATAGGTTAAAATTGATTTAGGCAGGTATTTCTGGTAATCTGCACAGTCTTTAAATAACCAGGTATGGTGCCTGACTTTCAGGTTCAGGTGGCGATACCGTAATGAAGTGAGTTCTGAAATGAATGCAACTGTTCATCCAAAATATGAAACAGTCAAAGTAACTTGTAGCTGCGGCCACAGCTTTGACACTCGTTCAACATTGTGCAAACCATTAAATATTGAAGTATGTGCCTATTGCCATCCTTTTTACACCGGTAAGCAAAAACTGGTTGATACTGGAGGACGTGTTCAGAAGTTCCTGGATCGTTATAAGAAACGTGAGCAATAATTGGTTGAAAGTACTGAAGATTAAGCATGGAGATTACAGGATTCCATAAAGGGGCGCAAAATTATGCGCCTTTTTTTTGCAAAATGACTGTTCATTCTCTTGCTTTTTCTATATGATTTTTTCCGATTTCCCGAAAAGTGAGTGAGAATTTTGGATAAAGATGTCTTAAAGCAACGTGCATTGGAATACCATGAGTTTCCAACTGCTGGAAAACTGGGAGTTTATGTCACCAAGCCGACTAATTCTCAAGAGGACTTGTCATTAGCCTATACACCAGGTGTAGCAGAGCCTGTCCTGGCGATTGCAGAAGATCCTGAAAATGCTTTTAGATATACTGCCAAAGGCAATTTAATTGCAGTAATGACCAATGGCACCGCTGTGCTGGGATTGGGGGATGTTGGTGCACTAGCCAGTAAACCGGTTATGGAAGGCAAAGCGGTTCTTTTCAAGCGCTTTGCTGACATCGATGTATTTGATATTGAAATTGACGCCGAAAATCCGCAGGCATTTATTGCCACTGCAAAACGAATCGCTCCCACCTTTGGGGGGATTAACCTTGAAGATATCAAGGCGCCCGAATGCTTTGAAATCGAACAAGCTCTAGTTGAACAGTTATCTATCCCTGTATTTCATGATGATCAGCATGGAACTGCTATAGTAGTTGCCGCTGCGTTATTGAATGCACTGACCCTTCAGAACAAGAAACTGGCAGATGCCCGTATTGTATGTATTGGCGCCGGTGCAGCAGGGATTGCTTCCATGCGTCTTCTGGTTGCCCTGGGCGCCAAAAAAGAGAATATGACGCTGTTGGATACCAAAGGGGTAATCCATACCGGACGTGATGATCTCAATGCCTATAAATTTGCTTTTGCCAGAACTACCGATGCCAGAACATTGGCCGATGCCCTTGTCGATGCGGATGTTTTCATTGGCGTAGCTAAACCCGATTTATTAAGCGGCGATCTATTAAATTTAATGGCCCCAAATCCAGTAATCTTTGCTTTATCTAATCCTATTCCTGAAATCCTGCCAGAGGTTGCCCATTCCATACGCAATGACATCATTATTGCCACCGGAAGGAGCGATTACCCCAATCAGGTTAACAATGTGCTGTGTTTCCCCTATATTTTTCGCGGTGCCCTTGATGTCAGGGCAACGTGTATAAACCAGGCTATGCAGGTGGCAGCTGTTGAAGCTATTCGACAGCTGGTGCATGAGCCTGTACCTCAAATAGTCAAGGATAACTATCCCGGGCTTGAACATTGTTGGGAATTTGGCCCGCATTATATCATTCCCAAGCCTATCGATCCTCGCTTAAAAGAACAAGTGTCCACTGCCGTAGCGAAAGCGGCTATAGCAAGTGGCGTTAGTCAGATCAAAAAGCGTTAATCCATCTTTTTGAAATTTGTGTGCTTAACCGTCGTTAAGGAGCTCATTTTGAGTAGTAAAAATGATAAAAGGTATTTATTGAGTGCCTGGTTAATTTGTGGTCTTGGTGCTATTTATTATAGCTATGAGTATTTTTTAAGGATCTCGCCAAGTGTTATGGAGCCTGCCCTGCGCGAACATTTCAATCTGTCCGCAAGCGGTTTTGGTTTATTATCGGCTTTTTACTACTATGCTTATGTACCTTTACAAATTCCGGTAGGGGTTCTTCTTGACCGTTATGGTCCTCGGCTTTTAATCACCATTGCCTGCTTTATCTGCGTGGTGGGTACATTCGTATTTGCTGGCACGTCCATCTTTTGGGTCGCGGCCACTGGACGTTTCCTCGTCGGATTCGGTTCAGCCTTTGCCTTTGTCGGTGTATTGAAGCTGGCAACAATATGGTTGCCCGAAGATAAGCTGGCCATGGTATCCGGTATGGCGGCAGCCCTTGGCACTATTGGTGCAATGGTCGGAGACAACCTTCTGGGTATCCTGGTGATTAAAATGGGTTGGAAATACACTGTCCAACTGACAGCCTATGTCGGGATTGCCTTAATTTTTATCCTGTGGTTTGGTATCAAGGATAAGAAAAGCCATCAGAGACGAAGTGGAACAGTGGACAATTTTCGTAAGAGCATGATCGATCTGGGAATTATTGCCCGCAACCGTCAAATCTGGATTAATGGTTTGTTTGGTTGCCTGGTTTATCTGCCCACGACCGTGTTTGCTGAGCTTTGGGGCATCCCTTATTTAAAACATGCGCATGGTTTAACACAGGAAGGGGCTGACTTCGCCAATTCCTTGCTGTTTCTTGGCTTTACTGTTGGTGCGCCAGCGATGGGGCTGATTTCCGACAAAATCAAACGCCGTAAATTACCTATGCTGGTAGGGGCGACAGGTGCTGCAATCGTTATGATGATTGTGCTGTACTTCCCTGGCTTGAATGAGAGCAGTATCAGTATCCTGATGTTTATGCTAGGCCTTTTATACAGTGCACAGTGTATTGTTTTTGCAGTCGGCCGGGAATTAAGCCCTACGGAAGCAGCCGGTACGGCCATGGCAATGACTAATATGATTGTGATGTTGGGCGCCATGTTCCTGCAGCCTCTGGTCGGAGAGCTCTTGGATATGAGTTTTGCCTCTCATGCGGGCACAATTAATATCGATACTTTATCTCTGGATAAATTGCAGCAGCTTTATACGCCAGATGATTATCAGTTTGCGCTGTCAATTATCCCGCTTGGAATAATTATCGCAGCGATTTTGACTTTTTTCCTCAAAGAAACATATGCGAATACAAATGATTGAATCAATAAGTAGAAAACAGGCTTTACTAGGTGTATTAATTTGTACGGTGGGTGCTTTCTTCTACTGCTATGAATTTGTATTAAGAATTATTCCAGGCGCATTGCAGAGTGAGCTTAGCGCTGCGTTTGGACATATTTCTGCTACCACATTCGGGCAATTGTCGGCATTCTATTATTTTGCCTATTCGCCTATGCAGCTTCCAGTCGGCATGCTGATGGATCGCTATGGGCCGCGAAGACTGCTAACCTTTGCCTGTATCTGTTGTACGCTGGGCTCCTGGATGTTTACCAACACTTCCTCCATGCTCATCGCCGGAAGCGGCCGATTTCTAGTGGGGTTCGGTTCTTCCTTTGCATTTGTGGGGGTTTTATCCCTGGCCCTTCGATGGTTACCGCGCCGTTACTTTTCGCTGGTTGCCGGATTAATCACAACCCTGGGAATGCTGGGCCTGGTTTATGGGGAAGTGAAAATTACCGACATGGCAGTCTCCCTTGGATTAATGCATGTATTGTGGATGATGATTATCATTGGGGGAGTCCTAAGTGTTATTACTTTCCTGGTCGTACGCGATGGGCCTGAAGGCCATATCACCCATAGGCAGCCCTGGCCCGAATTCTTTAGCAATGTCTGGCATGTTTTATCCTCTCCGCAGGTGTGGCTAATCGGCTTTGTGGGGGCCTGCCTGTATACATCACTGTCCGTATTCGGAGAACTTTGGGGTAAAACCTATCTGGAGCAGGCACATCACTTAACCAAGCCGGAAGCCGCAAGAACAGTTTCTGCGATGTTCCTGGGCTGGGCGGTTGGAGCGCCAGTGGCGGGCTATTTCTCAGATGTAAGCGGAAGAAGGGTATTTCCACTGGTTGTCGGCGCTATCCTGGCTCTTATCTGCATCAGCATCGTGCTTTATTATCCAGGCTTATCCTATACATCCCTGAATGTTCTTCTTTTTCTTTACGGTGTGTTCAGTGCTACCGAGATCATTGTGTTTATCATGGGTAAAGAAAACAGTGGAGCAAAATTGTCAGGCACTGTATTTGCTGCAGTGAATATGATTGTGACGCTGGGAGGAGTTATATTCCAACCGTTAGTCGGTAAGTTATTAGACACCTTTGGAGATAGTCACGTAGTGGGGGGGGAACATATTTACAGTATTGTAGATTATCAACTGGCTTTATCGGTATTACCTCTTTCATTGCTGATGGTTACCATCCTGGCGTTTTTCATGAAGGATTTCCGCTCAACGATTCAATGAGCTGCCGCATCCGGAGCCATCTCGAATGCCCGCGGCTGCGACCGCGGGGCCCATCCCAACTCTTTTAGAGGAACAGCTCTACCAGCCAGAACTCCCTTCAACTACCGCTAAACACAGCAATCAATTCCTGTGCAGTTCTTCTATTCTCAGCATCACAACTAATGAAACGGGGAACCTCAAAGGAGTAAATGTCGCTACCCTGATAATGATGGCGAGTAAATTCAGTATCATGATTGGAAACAAGCACTGTGATTCCCTTTTCAGCGCTTTCACGTGCAAGAATGGCTAAATCAATTTGATCCTGCTCATTAAATTTGTTTTTGGTATAAGCGGCAAAATTGGCGCTTCGGGAGAGCGGAACATAGGGCGGATCGCAGTAGATAATATCGCCGGGGAGGGCTTGAGCGAAGGTATTTCTAAAGTCTGATAACGAAAACTCCGCTTTTTGGCTGAGCTGACAAAAATTTGCTAATTCCTTAGCTGGAAAATAGGGTTTTTTATAACGTCCAAAAGGGACGTTATATTCCCCGCTGCCATTGTAACGACATAATCCATTATAGCCATGCCGATTAAGGTACAAAAATAATGAGGCTCTCTTCTTTTTATGGCGGCACTGATTAAATTCATCACGAAAATGATAGTATTTACTTTCATTATTGTTTTCAGGAATAAATAACCTGGCGCAATAATTAATGAAGCTGTCGCCTTCTTTTTTAAGCATTTGATAGAGATGGATCAAGTCGGGATTAGTCTCTGCCAACAAATAATTGTCATATAAGGTATTTACAAACACTGCGCCCGAACCGGTAAAAGGTTCAATTAATCGGGGGGCAGGCTTGAGATGAGTAAGAATATGGCTTAAACAATGGTATTTATTGCCGGCCCATTTAAGAAAAGGGCGATTTTTACGCATAATTTCTCATATTGAAACAAGCCTTTCATCTCTCAGCCAAAGGCGCAAGTATTACTTACTCAATCTTAAAACGCAATGCTTAAGAGGAAAATGGCTGTAAGCGCCACCAGACCCAGCATAAGGTTGCCCCCAGGCACAATCTTTAAACTGTTTGTCCCATCAATTTGACGGGCCCTCCAGGTCATTACTGCGGGTAAAAGCAGTAATAAAATAACACAGCAAACTCCCGCATAACCTAAAGCATGCAGATAAATACCCGGATTAATTAATACAACGAAAAGAGGGGGAACAAACGTAAGCGCCAGCGTGCCTTTTCCCTGCAACCCGGATTTCTTCAAGGATAAACCGTCGGCAAGAAAATCGAACAAGCCGATAGATACACCCAGGAAAGCAGTCACCATGCAGATGGAAGTAAAAAACCCAAAGAATCCTGTTATCCATTGACTATGAACGGCATTGCTTAGTGCGTTGGTAAGACCGCTGGTGGCATGTTCGTTTGTCATTAGACTTAACAAACCTTCTTCACCGTCACGGGCAACAACACCCATTATTACTGCGTCCCACAGAATGTAGCAGGCTAGAGGAATCAGCGAACCGTATAGTATAACCCGGCGTAATGCACTAATATCTTCCTCAAAATAATCCCGTAAACTGGGAACAATGGATGCAAAACCAAAAGAAGTAACCAGAATCATGAGGCTGCCGGTAATGGCTCGCGCTGAACCTCCGTTTAAAGAGCTGACATCGACATGCGGACTGATAATGGCTATTAACAGAAGGTAGACGCCTAATTTTCCAAACATCAGGCCTCGGTTAACATAGTCTACGGCCCGAATACCCGCATAAACTACCAGACTGAATACGAAGGTGAACAGGAGGGACGTGAGCCAGCTGGGAAAGGCAATGCCTAATCTTGCCAGAATGCCATTTAATACATCGCTTCCGCCTGAGATATAGGCAGCCAACAATGTATACAGTAAAAACAGATAGGTTATCCAGGCAATAATCTGACCAGGCAAACCCAGGGTTGATTTAGCCATAGAGACCATATTGCTTCCTGCAGGAAGGCGCAAATTGACTTCAAGAATCAAAAAGGCGCCAACTGTCATAATCAGCCAGCATAAAATAAGAAAGAAAATGGAGTTACTGAAACCAACCTCAGCGGTAGAAACAGGAAGAGCCAGCATACCGCCGCCAATAGATGTACCCACGATGAGCAGGATACCGCCGAGTAATTTTGAGTTGGTCACTAATTTATCCATGTTGGTCAATTTGTATCCAGAAATGTTAAATAACAATGGAAAAAATGTCAATAGGCAACCCTTTCCATTGCACGATATTAAAAGAAATATTAGTCAAACTATTTTGCAAAAAGCAAGCCTACTGATTTAACAATTGCCAAATTGCATTGACCATTAAAATAATGGAAAAAATAATAACAATCGACTGAGTATAGGCACCTCCAGGAACTGTGTAGCGTCCTTTGAAGCGCTTCCGGCCGTAAACTGTCATCAGGGCTGGTAGTAGTAATAATAAAATGACACAGAATATTCCCGCGTAATTAAGTGCTTTGATATAAATACCTGGTGAGTAAATAACCAGAAGCAGGGGCGGAAGAAAAGTCAGGATAAACAGGAGGACTCCTGCTCGCCCCTGTTGCTCCATCTTGAAACCATCTGCCAGAAAGCTGATGAGGCAGAGGGATACGCCCAGAAATGCGGTTAACATACAGATCGAGGTAAAAAAATTAAAAATGGAACTGATTAAGGGATTGTTAACTGTCTGGCTCAATATGCCTGCCAATGCACTGGTGGTATGTTCATCATGTAATAATGCTGCAAGACCCGTATCACCCTCAGTAGGTAAAGTACCCATGATAATGGCATCCCAGGCCAGATAACAGAACAATGGAATACAGGAGCCAATCAGGATGACCTTGCGCAGTGTCCTTAAATCATCATTAAAATAATCGCGCAAGTTGGGGATAATAATCGCATAGCCGAATGAAGTAATCAGGATCATGATGGTACCGGCAATATAGCGATAATCGCCGGATATAAGATGCTCGGCCTTCACCTTGGGAGAAATCAGCAAAACTAAAAGACAATAGGCTCCAAGTTTACCAAACATTAATAAGCGATTGAGCAAATCTACCTTTCGGATGCCGCCATAAACAACCATCCCGAAAATAAGAGTGAATAATAAAATGGCCTGCCATTCCTGAAGATGAATATTAACAAAGCCAAGCAGGCTGGAAAAAACGTCAGCACCTCCGGAGATATAACCGGCAAGTAACGAATAAAGCAGGAAGAGATAGCTTAGCCAGGCAACCAGAAGTCCTGGAATACCCAGGGTTGCCTCTGCCATTGAAACCATATGTTTGCCGGGAGGAAGATACAGGTTGGCCTCAAGGATAAACAGGGCGCCCAGCGTCATTACGGCCCAGCAAAGAAGCAAAAACAGGGAGGATTGCCAAAAACCGGTTGCAGCATTGGCTACTGGTAATGCCAGCATTCCGCCGCCAATTGAAGTGCCTACTATTAATAAGATACCGCCAATAAATCTTGAGTTCATTATTTACCAATCCATCAAGATACACTCCATGTATGTTATTTAGTTGCAACAGCTGCCGGTTGACTGAGTGCCGAGCAGTTTAACCATTGAATTTCCAGTCGGCGATTCTGTGCGCTGCCATGGATAATGGAATTATCAGAGACGGCATGTTTATCGCCATACCCTTCTGCATTTAGCTGTTGAGCAGGAATTCCGTTTGCCCACAAAAAGGTTAACATCGCTTCAGCCCGCGCCTGGGACAATTTATCTTTATGTACACGAGAACCGATGTCATCGGTAAATCCTGCCACATAAATAGAGCAATTAGCATGACAGCGTAGCAGTTTTACAATATTGGCCAGACCCTCATAGCATAAATCATTCAATTTAGGAGAGTTAAACATAAAGTACCGATCAGTGGGTACGACTAAGGTCATCGTATCCCCATACTGAATATATTGGATATCTGCTCTTTCCAGGGCTTTCAGGATTGACCGTCTGCTGTCTTTATAGGCGCTGTAGGATAGTCCTGCAGCGGCTCCAATGCCTGTTCCTGTAAGTGTTGAACCGGCAACAGCCCCTGCAACCGTACCAAATCCCCCAATCGTGGCGGTGTCTTTGTACATTCGATTATACGGTTTAAAATTGTTATAGGGAGGCTGATAACAGCTGCTTAAACCCAGGGTTAGCAGACCCGCATACACCAGGCGGCGGGTATTTCGCATCAAAGGCATTCCTACTCCTGAACAGAACAATTTTTCCATTATTAAGGATCCCTTGCAATTTCGCAACGAGCAGAAGAGCTTTCATTGAAAAATATGGAAAATTTTTTTCAATTAAACTACGCAGATGCATTGAGTTTGGGTATAGTGATCTTTTTCTCAATGAAGAAAGTGGAACAATGACCGAAAAAAAAGTTACCTTTTCTACTGCCCTTGCTGCATTGGGCATAGTTTATGGCGACATTGGAACCAGTCCTCTTTATGCGATTAGGGAAACCCTGGGCGATTTGCCGATAAACCGCATTGACGTGCTGGGCGTTTTATCACTTATTTTCTGGTCACTCATTATTATTATCTCTGTAAAATATCTGGTCGTTATTTTTCGAGCGGATAACGAAGGCGAGGGTGGGGGGCTGGCTTTACTTGCCTTGCTTAAACAGCAAAAAAGCAAGCACCGGCACTGGTTTTATCTGATTGCTATCTTTACAGCCGGGTTATTGATTGGTGATGGCATGCTTACGCCGGCAATTTCCGTTACCAGTGCAATGGAGGGGCTTGAGCTGCTGTCCCCCAAATTCGATAGTTATATTACACCGCTATCCGCCACTATTTTAATCCTGCTATTTTTGATGCAATCGAAAGGAACAGGGCGCATCGGTGCAGCCTTTGGACCATTAATTTTACTTTGGTTTATAACAATTGGGGCGCTGGGTCTGGCCCAAATTATAAAATACCCACAGGTTCTGCAGGCCATGCATCCATATTATGCCTATGAATTTTTCTATGAGAATGGTATTCGGGGCTATCTGTTGCTGGGCGGCGTCTTTCTGGCAGTAACAGGCGGTGAGGCCTTGTATGCAGATATTGGACATTTTGGTAAAAATCCCATTCGCTATAGCTGGTTTTTTGTGGCGCTTCCCGGCTTGCTGCTTAATTATTTTGGTCAGGGCGCCAATCTGCTATTACATCCAGAAGCAATTGAAAATCCATTCTATATGCTAGCACCCTCCTGGTTTTTCATTCCCTTATTAGTGATTTCCACGATAGCAACCATCATTGCATCACAAGCGGTGATCTCCGCAACCTTTTCATTAACCAAACAGGCCGTGCTTTTGGGTTTATATCCTAAATTGCCAATCATACAAACCTCCTCTGAACATCGGGGACAAATTTATATTCCGCAAATGAATTTCTTCCTGCTGATAGGAACGATGGCTTTATTGTTTTTCTTTAGAAGTACCGATGGTCTGGCGAATGCCTATGGTATTGCCGTAAACCTCGATATGTTATTAGTGACTACAATGGTGGCATATGCCGCCCGGACAGTATGGAAGTGGTCAATCCTGCGCATCGTATTGGTCTTTACGGTTTTTCTGGTCATTGATCTGGCTTTTTTAGGCGCGAATTCACACAAATTTATGACCGGCGGTTGGGCGCCGGTTTGTTTTGCATTCCTCGTTGCAATTGTAATGTATACCTGGAGTATTGGTCTTAAATATCTTAAAGAACATTATTATATGCAGAAAGGTGATCTACAAAAGATAATCAAGCAATTGCATTACAAATCCCTCAATCATCTACCGGGCGTTACAGCTATTTTTCTGACCGATACCTACGATCGAAGCGGCGGCAGTTTTTTACATTTCCTGAAGCTCAGCCTTGCTGTTCCAGAGAATATCCTGATTGTGAATTATGTGGTTGAAAACAAACCGCGTGTTAAGCCAAACAAGCGTTTTGAGCTGACCCAGCTCGATGAAAAAGTATGCCAGTTGACCTTGCACTATGGCTTCATGGATGATATATCCATTCCCCATGCTTTATCTGCGCTAAATGAGAAGAAATTACTGCCCTACGAGTTGAATGTGGATACAGCAACCTATTTAGTCGAAATTCCCAATGTAATGGCTTCCCGGAGGATAAAAACACTGACATTTTATTGGCAGGAAAAGTTGTTCGCATTTCTAATGCGGAATTATTCAGCGAATCTGAATATTGAGTTTTACAATTTGCCTTATAACAGGACCATTGCTATTGGAGCCTATTTCTTTATTTAAGAAAAGCAAACCGTTTTGCCAATGTCGTCATCGTCTTTGCGAACGAAGTGAAGCAAACCAGGAATGTTCCGATTGAACTTCGATCCGGGTTGCTTCGCCATGGGCTCGCAAAGAAGGTAATCAGGAATTACAGCGAGCACTCCGCATTTAAAGGCTTCTCTGGCGCCACAGTCTGGACATTAATGCCTTTGATAGTAGGGCTGGATAGAGCGTCTTTTAAATAATCCATTAATGACACATCAACTACTTTTCCAAGGTTGGAAGAGGCCTGCCTGAAAATTAGATGCCCATCTTTCCAAAATGCAAATCCCAAATGGGAAACATTTAAATGCGTGCCAATTGCCTGCGTTAAATCCCAGTTTGGACGCACAATTTCAATAATTGCGCCATTGGGAATTTGCATGAAAAGATGAAGGTTGGGATTGCCACTGGCATCAAATAAAGCAGTCAGCGGCAGATAGTCAATTTTTTCTTTGGCAACAGGGAGCTTGCTGCCGCGCTGTTGTAATTGGGTCAAACGCTTATTGGCTTCTTCAAAATCAGGCTTGTTTAGTCGTATTGATTTACTGCTTAAATGTTGATACCAGCCGGGTTTATTGACCACCGTTTCGGCAACCTTAAACACGGGTTGATTTTTTTCATCTGTAAAACTGCGGGTAATATCTTTCACATATCCTTGTTTCTGGTTATTGCCATTCCAATCAAGGGCGGTGAAATGATTTCTGTTGGTAAAACTAATCTTGCCATCTTTATAGCGTAATTTTTGCAAGCAAATTTTGTACTCAGAGGGTGTATTTGCGAGTGCTAATGCAAGAACTGAGGTCACATAAGTTTCACAGTCAAATCCATCCGTACGATAAAGTGTCATCTGATCAAAATAACCGGTTTCCCCTTCGCCAAGAGAACCCAGGATGTAAGGTCTGCCGACAAAAAGACTGCTGATTTGGTCAAGACGGGCTTGCATGTTTAACTTAGAGATGTCAGGAATAGTGTGATATAGTTGCTCGATGCTCTGATCGAACTCTTTTGAGTAAAGATCATTCACAGCATAGATATTAAAGGCCAGCATGAAACAGCTGGATAAAATCATCAATTTTTTGAAAAAAGCCATCGTTAATCTTGATGTTAAGTGTAACAGGCAAACAGTTTGAGGGAAAATTATGCTAAATGCAATATGGTTAGCAATGATATTGCTTTCAGTCTGCGTTGCAATTATTCAAGGGCGGGTCGATCAGCTGGTGAATGCGGTTACTGACTCGGCCAAATTGGGCTTTGAGATTGCTATTGGCTTAACCGGTATTATGGCATTATGGCTGGGCATCATGAATATTGCCAGCGAGTCAGGCCTGATTAATCGCCTGGCGCGCTTATTAAAGCCAATCATGAAACCCCTATTTCCAGAAGTTCCCGTCGATGATCCGGCAATGGGTGCAATGGTGATGAACATTGCAGCAAATATGCTAGGCCTTGGCAATGCTGCAACCCCCTTTGGTCTGAAGGCAATGAAAGAATTGCAACGCCTGAATAACCAGGCTCAGGAAGCCAGTAATTCCATGTGTACTTTTCTGGCTATTAATACCTCGAGTGTCCAGCTAATACCAGCAACTGCTATTGCTTTCCTGGCTGCAAACGGTGCCTTACACCCCAGTTCAGTAATTGTCAGTTCGCTGCTGGCTACCTCTTGCTCAACAATAGTTGGTATCGTGGCTGTAAAACAGCTGGCAAAACTTCCTGTTTACCGAATTAATAAATTAAGTGTATCTCATGAGTGATCTGGCCAACCAATTTTCAAACTGGATGCTTCTTGCATTTGTCGTAGGGATTCCTCTCTATGCTGCTCTGCGAAAAGTTGATGTTTTTGAAGCCTTTGTCAATGGCGCCAAGCAGGGTTTTGAAACCAGCGTTAGCATTATTCCCTATTTGATTGCCATGATGGTGGCAATTGGTATGCTGCGGGCATCAGGCTTTTTTGAGTTATTGAGTTCTTTGTTGTCGCCTTTGCTATCTAAATTGGGAATGCCGACTGATTTATTGCCTTTGGCGCTAATACGTCCCTTCTCCGGCAGTGCATCGACGGGCTTGATGGCCGAACTAATTCATGACCATGGGGGAAATTCACTGATAGCCAAAACTGCGGCGACGATGATGGGCAGTACAGAGACTACATTTTATGTCATTGCGGTCTATTTCGGAGCTGTGGGGATAAAAAGAACAAGGCATGCTATCCCGGCAGGTTTACTGGCCGATGTGGCCGGGATTATTGCGAGTGTTGCTGTTTGTCGGTATTTGTTTGCTTGAACAGGCTGACATTAAAATTAATAAAGCTATCGAATCCACGCGGCTGCGACCCATAGCTATCTACACAAGCGCATGAGAATTAAAAGCCGTCGAATCCCCGCGGCTTTGACCGCGGGGTCCACACGAAGCCATTGAATGTTAGGCACACTTGTTTATGACTACCTGTTACACCCTATTTGTTTGCAACATTGAAACTTGTCTGACAACCATGCTACTCCAACAGACATGGGCCCCGCGGTCAGTGCCGCGGGGATTCGGGGGAAATGCATTTGTGTAGATATCTATGGTCAAAGACTGCGAGGCTTTCCTCCGATCAATTCTCCGGTTTGGCATAAGGCAGAACTAATACCGTTGTCCCTACATCAATAAAGTGTTGGTTCAACCATTTGGCAGCGCCTGGTAAAACACGTATGCAGCCATGGCTTGAGTTGGCTCTTGGCACTTCATAGGCGGCATGAATTGCGTAACCATCGTGGAAGTGCATGCAATAGGGCATTTTCGCGCCGCCTTCTTTACCGCCCTTGGTTTTTGCAATCGGGAATTCGCTGGACTTGCAGTCAGCGCCTTTCTTGTTAAATACGTGGAAAGTACCTACTACAGTCCGGCAGGATTCATCAATATCCTGGCAAAAATCCATACCGCCGGAAGCACTGCCAGTCATGACTCTGTTTCCCCGTGCATCATAGGCTGCCCAGGCATAGGCTTTGGGATCAAAAACGAAAAGTTTTTTTCCACTGGTATTCCAGGTCATTGGGAACGCATTCTGGCCGCGAGTATCATCCTGGTAAGGAGTTGTGTAATGAGGATACCCTGCGTCATCAGTAATCATATCTTGTCTATCCGTCAAGCTGCAGGATGTTAATATCCCCAAAGCCAGTGGAGCAGCAAACAACATCTTTTTCATTCGTTTATCCTTAAAACACTAAGCTCTTTTGTTCTTATTATTTTTCTTGGCTGCACTTGCCAATTGAGCCTCTTCATACATCTTCAACTGTGCAAGAAGAGTGCGGGTGTTCGCCTTAAAGCCAGCCATTTCTCTGGCAGAAATTTCCAAACCTCTTGGCAAATCGACAGTGGTGGGATTCCTGGGAAAATTATTCACATGAAATTCATAATGGCAATGCGGGCCCGAAGCAAGCCCGGATTGACCAACGTAGCCGATGACCTGTCCGCGTTTAACATAATCGCCGCGGGACAATCCTTTTTCAAAGCGCAGCATATGGCCATACACGCTGCTGTAGTTTCTATCATGTTTGATTTTAATCATATTACCATAGCCGTTTTGCCGCCCGATAATCTCAATCTTCCCTGAACCGGTCGCCATAATAGGAGTGCCGATAGAGGCAGCCAAATCAACGCCTTTGTGGGCTCGTCGGTAGTGCAGAATAGGATGATATCTTGAGAGGCTGAATGATGAACTGATATGGCTAAAGCGTACCGGGTAGCGGTTAAATGCTTTCTTCAGGCTTCTCCCTTCAGGGGTATAATAATCAGACTGCCCATCCCGGCTGGTATGCCTGACTGCCTGGTAGGTTTTGCCGCGATTACGGTAAGATACAGCGACAATATCGCCGGTTCCAACCTGTTTTCCATCGATGTAAAACGCTTGATAAATGATGGTAAAGCGATCGCCGGCCCGTATATCTTTGGCAAAATTAATATCCCAGGTGAAAATGTCGGTCATCTGCTTAATGAGTTTGGGAGGGATGTTGTATCGCTTGGCTGTGCCATAAAGGGAGCCATTGACAACTGCCGTAGCAAAATGATTGTGGCTATTCATTTTTTTAGCATCAACTTTGCTTCTATAGTGGGATCCATCCCGATAAATAACGAGATACTGGGTGCTGGTAAAAGGGAGCATCATACGCTCGAGCACTTTGTTTTTGATCTGCAGCTGGATTTCCTGGCCAGGTCTTAATCGCGTCAGGGCTGAAGTATGCGGATTATCATTCAGAATAGTCTGTAAGACTTTGGCGCTCAGGCCTGCCCGATTAAACACAATGGCCAGAGAGTCGCCTGGGCGTGTTTTTATTATCTTCCAGTCTTTTTCTGGCAATGGAGCCGCAGGTTTATTCGGTTTGGCTGCTGTTTTTATTTCAGGTTTTTTGACTTCTGCCAGCTTTTTAGCCGCTTCGAGATTAGGCTTGGGTTTTTCTACTACAGAAGAGGGTGCAGGAATAGTTTCAGTTTCTTCTGCTTCCTCTGAATCGTCCTGGTTTTCATCATTAGCCGGTATTTCCTCTTCATCAGGAATATCTTTTTCTTCCTCCTCCAGCTCCGATAATGTCGTGCCCTTGCTAACCGGCGGCTTGACCTTGTGGGGGAAGGTTTTAACTAAAATAAAAGGCAAGGCAAATGCTATGGCCAAAGCAATAATAGCCAATAACTTGGACGGCTTGCTTACATTATTCATTGAGACATTGGGTCGTTGATCCATGTTTCGCCTTTTGTTACTGCTAACCTCTACTAGAGTGATGTTAAAATTATTATTACAGTGATAATTAGGTTTATTATTACCGTCCCAATAAACAGCGGCTCATGTACCGTCTGTTTTTAAAATATTTGGTTACCCACTGAACAGGCTTACGACTGTTCCGTTATATGGTTCGCCAACTGGGGCATTCA